>JBDTAD010000589.1:0-4188 GCA_039924815.1 Lacisediminihabitans sp. | reverse complement strand
CGTATCGAGGCTCAACTGGTGGTGCTTCAGGCCTTCCAGACGGTCTTGAGGTTGCAGAACTCGCGGATGCCGTCGGCTGCCAGTTCGCGACCGTACCCGGAGTGCTTGATGCCGCCGAACGGCAACTCGGGGTAGGAGATCGTCATGCCGTTGATGAACACGGCGCCGGCGTCGAGGGCGTTAACAAAATAGTCCTCGTCGTCGGCATCCGTTGTCCAGACGGCCGAACTGAGACCGAACGTGGTCTGGTTGGCGATCTCTACGGCCTGCTCCCGGCTCTCGACGCGGTAGAGCGAGGCGACTGGTCCGAAGGCCTCTTCGAGAACCAACCGCATCTCGCCGTGCAGATCGGAGATGAGGGTTGGCTCGTAGAACCAACCAGTGCGATCAGGAGCGTGCCCACCGGTGAGTACCGTGGCACCGTGCGCGACGGCATCGTCGACGAGCTCAGCCAGCTCGTCGCGGCCGGCCTTGGTGGCGAGCGGTCCCACCTGGGTCGCCGCATCCATCGGATCGCCGACGACGAGGGCGGACAGCTTTTCTGCGAACTTCGTGGCGAACTGATCGTAGATGTCCGCGTGCACGATAAAGCGCTTGCCGGCGATGCAGGATTGGCCGTTGTTTTGTACGCGGGCGGTCACCGCCGTTTCGACGGCCTTGTCGAGGTCGGCGCTCGGCATCACGATGAATGGATCTGAGCCGCCGAGTTCGAGCACGGCCTTCTTAATCTGACCGGCGGCTGTTGCGGCAACTTCGCGGCCCGCGGGCTCGGAGCCGGTGAGGGTGACGGCCTTGACGCGCTTGTCGTGCAGCACGGCGGCGACCTCCTTCGACCCGATCAGGAGAGTCGCGAAGGCCCCGGCAGGGAAGCCGCCGCGCTCGAACAGAGTGTCGAGGTATAGAGCGGACTGCGGCACGTTCGAGGCATGCTTGAGCAGCCCGGAGTTGCCCGCCATGAGGGCCGGAGCAGCAAACCGGATGACCTGCCAGAGCGGGTAGTTCCACGGCATGACGGCGAGGACTGCACCGAGCGGCTCGTAGCGGGTCCAGGCGCTCGAAGCGTTGACGCTCGCGGGCTCGGCGAGCCTGTGCTCGGCGAGAAAGCCTTCGGCATGCTCGGCGTAGAAGCGCATGCCCTTGACGCACTTGAGGGCCTCGCCCTTGGCTTGAGCCAGTGGCTTACCCATCTCGGCGGTCATGATGCGCGCGATCTCGTCGGCCTCAGATTCGAGCAGATCGGCGGCCGCGTTCATCCAGGCTGCGCGTTCGGCGAACGTCGTCGTGCGCATTGCCCTGGTGGCAGCATCCGCTAATGCGATGCGTCGTTCGATCTCCTGCGAGTCGTGCGGTTCGAAGGTCTGCTCGGTCTCGCCTGTCGTGGGGTTGATAGTCGCGATGGTCATGGTGCTACCTTTCGTCGTTTAGGGCTGGGTGTCGAAAACTTCGGGATGCCGGGCGAGTCCCAATCGGGTGCGTCTAATGTGGCCGGCCAAAATGTGTTCAGCGCCGTCGGAGTCATGCTCGCGGATCGCGGCTACGAGCATGTGGTGCTCGTCGTGCACCATGCGTGCGGCGGGCTCATCGAGCAGCAACGTGAACGCTCGACGGTAGTGCTGTGTCGTATTCCAGAGGCGTCGAACCAGGTCGCCGAGCACCGTGGTCTGTGCCGACTCGTACGATCCGAGGTGGAACTCGCGGTCGAGGCGCAGAAACTCCTCCACCTGGTCAGTGCGCTCCATGCGAGTGGCGAGTTCGTCGAGGTGGTCCATGTGTGCCTCGTCGATGCTCGGCAGTGCGTAGCGCAGGAGCAGGGGCTCCACTCGGTCCCTAGTCTGGTAGACCTCGTCGCACTCGGCGAGACTGAGCCGGGAAACCCAGGCACCGGTGTTGGCGATCAGGGTGACCAGACCATCCGCCTCGAGGGTACGAAAGGCCTCGCGCACAGGAACGCGGCTTGCGCCGTAGCGTTGCGCGACGTCGTCTTGCCGGATGCGCGTGCCGGGCGGGTACTCGCCGCCGAGAATTGCGGTGCGCAGCAGAGCGGCAATACGCGCGCTCGCGTTGCCGTGGCTGGCTGACGCAGGGGTGGTCGGCACAAGGGTGGTCGGCACAGGGAGGTTCGACGCAGGGGTTTTCGACAATGGCACGGGAGCTTGCGTCATGCGTACTCCTTCTCGCGGCACAGCTGTTTCACTCCGCGGGCCGCGCTGGATGCCACAGCTTGACCGCCGCATCCTTCTCATAGGCTTTGCCTTCTGGGTAGCTCACGAGCTCAAACTGCATGCCCCAGGGGCTGCGAAAGTACAGCCAGCGTTGGCCGTCTGCAGCCTGCTTGCTCGAGGTGGGTTCGCCCATCACCTCAACCTGGTGTTCCCGCAGGTGCTCGATCGCGGCATCCATGTCATCGACATAGAGCGCGACGTGGTGGCCCCCGATGTCACTGTTCTTGGCCTCCGGGGCCTGCCCGTCGGCGGCGTCGTACTTGAAAAGCTCAAAATTCATGCCATTGCCGAGACGATAGAACCGGATCTCACTGATGACGGTTCGTGGATGCACGCCCAAGTGGCTCTGCATCCAGTCGTCGTCGGCCTGCTTGGAGCCGAGCGTGTAGACGGGCACCGCGCCGAGCACATTGATGAAAAATCGTTCGGCTTCGTCCAGGTCGGGTACCGTCACGCCCAGATGATCGACGCCTCTAAGCCCGGGGATTCCCTGCATGGTGCCACCTCCTTGTGTAACGGCAATTGTATTCATTATCGCCCATTGCGAGCAATATTTCTCGGAGAATACGCGTTGAAGGGTTGAAATTGTATCCAATCCGTGGCTATTCTGGCGTTAGCTTAAGGAGAGCAACGATGCCCAAAGTGACGAAACTGACCACCGAGGTGGACTGGGTCGAAGTCTCGACTACCGCCGCAGACTGGAAGGCAGCTGACCCTACCCTGCTCGCCACGATGCTCGGAGAGCTGCACCTGATTCGTGCGTTCGAAGAGACGGTGCTCGAACTGGCGAGCGAGAGCCTCGTGCACGGCCCCGCTCACTCCAGCATCGGACAAGAGGGCGGTGCGGTCGGGTCGATCGTCGGCCTCAGTTCGCAGGATGCCGTCAACGGCTCCCACCGAGGTCACCATCAGTTCCTCGCGAAGGCACTCACTCACGTCTCGGGTGGCGTCATCGACCCCACGAAGCTCGTCTCGCCCGAGATTCAGACCGTGCTCCAGCGCACTCTCGCCGAGATTCTCGGTCTCGCGCAGGGCTACTGCCGCGGCCGCGGTGGTTCCATGCACTTGCAGTGGTTTGAGGCCGGTGCCCTCGGTACCAACGCGATCGTCGGTGGTGGCGCCCCGATGGCCACCGGTAACGCTTGGGCCCAGAAGCACTCGGGCACGCCGAACGTCACCATCAACTACTTCGGTGACGGAGCGAGCCAGATTGGTTCCGTACTCGAATCGATGAACCTCGCCGCGGCCTGGAAGCTGCCGGTCATGTTCTTCATCGAGAACAACCTGTACGCCGTCTCCACCAGGTCAGACGAGATTACGGCCGACCCACGCTTCTCCGTGCGTGGCCAAGGCTTCGGCATCCCATCCTGGCGAGTCGACGGGATGGATCCGCTGGCCGTCTATCTCGCGACGCAGAAGGCACAAGAGCGGATGCGTTCCGGTGAAGGCCCCGCTGTCGTCGAGGCGCAGGTCTACCGCTTCTTCCACCAAAACGGACCGTACCCCGGCAGTGCCTTCGGCTACCGGGACAAGGCGGAGGAAACCGAGTGGCGTGCCCGCGACCCTCTCGACCGCGTCGCCAAGGAAATGATCAAGCGTGGCCTCATCGACAAGGCCGGTGTCGCTTCCGTGCGCGAGCAGGCTCAGGCCGCGATGACCGTGGCCGTCGGCGAATTGCTCGAGGCCGACCCCGACTCCAAGGGCAAGCGTCGCATTCGTCCGGAACTGTGGCCGGACCCCGGTTTCGTGAACGTCGGGGTGCGTGGCGATGCGACTGAACTCGAGGGGCTCACCGTTTCAGATCCACTGGAATACGAGGGTGCCTGGCGTGACGTGAAGTTCGTAGATGCCGTCGCGGGCGTCATGGACCGCCGCATGCAAGAGGACGAGCGCATCGTCGTTCTGGGGGAGGACGTGCATCGTCTCAGTGGCGGCACTAACGGCGCGACCAAGGGGCTCGCTAAGA
>JBDTAD010000588.1:0-1857 GCA_039924815.1 Lacisediminihabitans sp. | reverse complement strand
GTTTTGCCCACGTTCAACGGCCGCGTACTTCCGTTCGATCTGCCGGCCGCGCGGATACTTGCGGCCTACCGGGTTCCCGAGCACGCGCCATTTGATGATGCCCTCATTGCCGCCGTCGCACAGTCTGCAGGGATGACTGTCGCAACGCGCAACACCAAGCACTTCGATCCCCTCGGGGTGCCATGCCTCAACCCGTGGGACGCGAACCCCATGACCAAACGCTGACCTCGAACACGCAACTTCATGGTGCCTCGAGATGTGAGTTATAGCGCCGTTGAGAACGCAGTCAAAGCCCGACCGCTCCGCCCGGAATGAAGTCTTGTTCCGCCCTCCGAGTTCAATCCGAAGCAGATAGCCGGTTGCCGTACCACGGTTCGGCCCAATCCGTGAGCGCCCGCAAGCGTAACCTTCAGCGACACGATGACCGCAAGCGGATCGCTTTGTCGGATGAACGGGCGGATACTCGCGATATGGCTGAAGCACCACGCGGGTTCTGGTCCCTGCCAACGTTGGCCAGGTTCGTCATGGCGGGAACGGTGATTTGCGGTCTGATTGGTGGCGCGGTCGGGTTGGTCCTGGGCTTGATCACGTACGCACCAACAGCGTGGGCTGCGGCGATTGAGGTCGGATTTCCCTCGGCCGTTGCGGGAGCTGTCATCGGATCGGTCATTAGTTTTGCGGTCACCATTTTCCGCCACGCCCATTTCGGTCGCGCCCCGGAGGGGGGCAAACCGGAGATCGGTACAGTGCATCGACGCTGACAGGCGACGGTCTTGCCCTCGTTCCCACAACGCCATCCCTCGCCGGGCGTCAGCGCTAAGCTCCTCAGCGCCTCTTTTCCAGCGGTTATCAGTGTGATGCGGTGACTGACCGCCGCGAGCCCGCAAGCCGGACGTGTCACGGGTCGATGTGCGCAGCGGGATTCATCTGCGAAGCGATCTTGTCCGGACGCAGTCCGGACAGGGTAGGATGATTGCATGAGTAATAGCACCGTTCACCTCCCTAAGCGTCATCGGCTGGAGGTTCGAGTGAGTCCGGAACAAAACGCCCTCATCCGTGAGGCCGCCGACCTGGAGCACGCCACCGTGACGTCGTTCGTGCTTGACACGGTGACGGCGCGCGCGGCGGCGGTGATCGAGCAGCGTCGCGACATGACACTGTCGAATGAGGCGTTTGACCAGTTCATTGCCGAATTGGACAAGCCGGCGGCGGCGGTCCCGCAGATCAGCGATTTGTTCCGACGGCACCCGAAGCTGCCTGAGGCGTGAGCGATCGACATCTGGAACCACTCGCGGCAAATCACGACTTATCCGCGTTCCGCTCAGGCAATGATGCGCTGGATGACTGGCTTCGAGCTCACGCACTCGACTCTCAGCGGATGGACTCAGCCCGGACCTTCGTCCTGATCCAGCAAACACGCGTGCTTGGCTACTTCAGCCTGACCATGGGGTCGGTGTTGCGCACCGATGCACCGAAGACACTTGTCCGCGGACTGCCTGCGTATCTTGTTGGTGTGGCTCTGCTCGCTCGCCTGGCGGTGGATGCAGACCACCAGGGTGAGGGATTTGGTGGCCTCCTTCTTGCCGAAGCCCTGCGAAAGGCGGTGGCTGCCGGCGAGGCTGCGGCGGCCCGACTGGTCGTAGTGGATGCCATCGATGAAGCTGCGGCGCGCTTCTACGCACGCCACGGCTTCCTCGCCGTCCCCGAACACCCGATGCGCCTGTATCGGCGGATCAAGGACATCCGAGCCAGCCTCGACCCGGCCGCCGAGACAAGCGCGTAGCCATCCCGCACATCGCAGCAGACGGAAGTGTCACCGCGGCCGATGGCGCTCGGCCAGGCTCCAGCACCCCGCAC
>JBDTAD010000587.1:0-4020 GCA_039924815.1 Lacisediminihabitans sp. | reverse complement strand
TCATCGGACCATCTTCGATGCGGCTGGAACCGAGACTCTCCCTGGCACACGCGTGCGCAGCGAGGGAGAGGCCGCCGGTTCGGACGCGGCGGTCACAGAGGCCTATCAGGGCCTGGGCAGCACTCATGAGCTCTACCGCGTGGCGTACCAGCGGGCATCCATCGACAATCACAACCTGCCACTCAACGCAACGGTGCACTACGGCAAGGACTACGACAACGCGTTTTGGAACGGTGACCAGATGGTCTTTGGCGATGGAGACGGCACCATCTTCCAAAGCTTCACCTCCTCGCTCAGCGTGATTGGCCACGAACTCACGCACGGCGTCACCCAGTACACGGCGGCCCTTGACTACGAAGGTCAATCTGGCGCACTCAACGAATCCATCTCCGACGTATTCGGTGCGCTCGTTGACCAGTACGCGAACCACCAGAACGCAGCACAGGCGAGTTGGCTGATCGGTGCCGGCCTGTTCACCGCTGAAGTGCAGGGCAAGGCGCTGCGGTCGCTGAAAGCACCCGGCACCGCCTACGACGACGACGTACTTGGCAAGGATCCTCAACCGGCCACGATGAGCGGGTATGTGAAAACCACAGACGACAACGGAGGAGTGCACCTGAATTCCGGTATTCCCAACCACGCGTTCTATCTCGTTGCGGCCGCGCTCGGTGGATACGCCTGGGAACGCGCTGGGCAGCTCTGGTACGACACGCTGGCCAGCGGAACGCTTCCTACCGATTGCGACTTCGTGCGCTTCGCGACGGAGACGACGGATGCCGCTTCCGCTCGGTACGGCGCGAACTCCGAGGAACGCAGCGCCGTAGCGGCCGCCTGGCAGCAGGTCGGGGTGTCGCCGTGAAGGTCAGCGTTGTGCGCAGCGGCGGGTTTGCAGGGACGACCAAATCCTGGGAGGTCAGTATCGACGACCTTGGTGATCGAGAATCTTGGCTGGCACTCATCGACCGCTTGCCGTGGGACGACACTCCGGTCGAACGGCAGAAGCCAGACGCTTTTAGCTATCGCATTCAGTGCTCGACCCATCGCATCGTCCTGCCAGAACACCAGCTCGTTGGACACTGGCGCGAACTAGTGGAGCGTGTACAGAAGGCTTCTTAGCCTTCGCCGCGGCCTTCGCTCGCGGTAGAGAATGCAGCTAGTGCGCGACTCCTCCGGGAGCGACCCCGATAATAGTTATCGTGACGATCGCTGTCGCTGTAACGACGAAGACTATGACGGCGACTCCAACCCAGAGTTGTCGGATCGCGCGCGATCGCTCCATCTGGCGCACAAGGCTCTTGAGCTGGGCTGCGTCCGAGGCGAGTTCGACGCCAGCTGGCGCACCCCAGGTGGCCGGCAGCATTGCGACGCTGACGACGCGCTGCACTTCTGAGTCATCAAAGACATCCGCGTGGCCTGTGATCCAGGACAGCAGTTCGCCTGACGGCAGCACGTGTACATCTTTCGACACACTGTGAGCCGCGAGCGAAACCGGCCGAACGAACACCAGCAGCCCGGTAACGGTGAGCGACTCTCCCAGTGCCGCACTCAGAGAGCGCTCTGCCCAACCCAAGTCGTGCTCGGCGTCTCGAACGTGGGCAACCTTAATGCCCCCTACTAAGACAGTCCTGCCTGCTGTAGCGACATCCACACCGGGGTGACATCGCGTCGTCACGGTGAAGACTCCCGCTGGCCCCACCACTAGATGATCGAGCCTCGCGCCCTCCCGCCCAACGGAAATGGAGTGCAGGACACTCCACTCAGTACCAAGTTGGGCGAGTATCTCACCCACTGCAGATTCACCGAGCGCGCGAGCGAAGCGCTGCTCGTTCTCTGGTCCGATCGGGCTGACGCCAAAAAGTTTCGCTACCACGGACCTCGGCCGTTCACGGGACAGAGCTCTCATGAGGTCGTCAATAGCGAGCTGGCCGGGATCACGAGGACTCGAGTTTCCCACGGGGACGGTTGCCTCACCGGGAACGCTGGCGCGCCCGTCGCGCTCCTCCGCGTCGCCGCGCTCGCCAGTTCCGACCATCTCCCCATACCTGCCTGATGCATTGCGCAATCGGTCACACAGTTCCCCAAGTCAGGATGACGGATCCACGATTCTCGCGCGACCCCCAGTGCAGGGCGCGCACGACGCGACTCGTTTTCGCAGAGCCCTTGCGCAAAGCGCTGGGAAGGCGCATTCTGGAGGAAGAACAACTCGTCGCCCGGGAGAGCCGCACCAAGTGCCGCACCGGGCGACGAGTCTTTAATCAGCGATTCTCGCGGCGCACGGAACGGGCCACACAGACGCAGTCAGGATGCGATCGGCCCTAACAGTGCTGTGGCGACCGTGGCATGCACGGAGTCCTCGTTGCTGGGATGGAATCCCCCGGCGAGCACGTCACGGTAGAGCCGACCCAACTCGCTCGATGCCGAGTAGCTCGAGCCCCCAGTAACTCGGATGGCCTGGTCAACCACAAAGCGAGCATTCGCTGTTGCTCGCAGTTTGAGTCCTACAAATGCCCTGGACCACGCGATACCGGGCTCAACCCCGTTGTCGGCCTCGCGCGCAAGAGCGTCAAGCTGCGGCAACATCGCGTCTTGCGCTAGCGCAGCATCCGCAATCTTCCACCGCGTGTCCGGGTCCTGGTCTTTGGTCGTGCCACTCCTGGCCGAGCCTCGATGCTGCGCACTTTCTACCGCAAGCTCCAGAGCTCGCTGCCCCAGACCGATATAGACGGAAGACAGGAGGATGTGGAAATTCGTGGATATGGCGAACAGGAGCGGGTCGGAGTTTGGACCGGGGTCCAGGCGGCGGATGATCCGGTCGGCGGGCGCCCGCACGCCGTTGAGTTTCGTGCTGTTGCTCTGGCTCGCGCGCATGCCCACCGTGTTCCAGTCATCCAGCACGATGATCCCCGGCGCGGCACGGTCGACGATAGCGTGGACGAGCTTCGGCGCATCCGCGGAGACAGTGTCCAGGCCGAAGAGACCAAGGCGGGTCCAGGCTGGCGACAGGCTCGTGAAGATCTTGGTTCCGGTGAATTCGTAGCTGCCGTCTGGCTGCGGGCGCGCATCCGTCTGACTACCGAAAAGAACGAGGTCGTTGCCTGCCTCGCTGATCGCGAGAGCGAAGACCTCGCCGGCCGCAGCCTCGGTGAGAACGAACTCGAGCGAGACGTCACCACGGTCGCGCAGCGTTTTGGCGATCCCGGTCCAGATCAGGTGCATGTTGATGGCGAGCGCCGTCGCGGGAGCCGCTGCGGCTAGCCGGACCTGCTCGCGCGCGAGCTGCTCGAGGGTCAGCCCGAAGCCGCCCAACTCGACGGGAACGAGGGCGCGAAGGTACCCCGCGGCCTTCAACTCTTCGAGATCTTCGGTGAAGAAAGCGTTGTCCCGGTCGTAGCCAGCGGCCCGTTCGTGGATTCGTCCGAGGAGTTCATCGTCAAGGATGCGGCCGGACGCGGGTTGATTCGCTGGGGACATGTCTTTAAGCATCCCAGCATGCAGGAGAATTGACGACAGTGAATACCCACCAGGATCCTCGCCCACCGCGGCGCAACATTCTGGTCGACCTGAGTCCGCTGCGCGAAAGCCCTGCATTCGCGCGGCTTTGGGCGGGTACCGCGATCTCAGGCATCGGTGGCCAGATGACCATCCTCGCGGTGGGCCTGCATATATACGCCATCACGTCCTCCACCGTCGCCGTCGCATTGGTCGGCGCCTTCGCCCTGATTCCTATGGTGTTCACCGGCCTGTACGGCGGAATGCTCGCCGACGCCTTTGACCGTCGCCTGCTGATGATCATCGCCGCGATTCTCGCTTGGGGTTCGACCATCGGCCTCGCCTCGCTCGCCTGGACCGGAGTGGCAGTGGTCTGGCCGTTCTATCTGCTCACGACGGTCAACGCGGTCGCAGCGACCATGATCGGCACGGTGCGCTCAGCGGTGCTCCCCCGCATCCTGCCGCTGCGGTTGCTGCCCGCAGCCTCGGCGCTCGGCGGTATCAGCTCCGGTCTCATGATTACGGTGGGGC
>JBDTAD010000586.1:0-2462 GCA_039924815.1 Lacisediminihabitans sp. | reverse complement strand
GTTCGGTTCGACCGGATAGTGATGCTCGCACAAAGCCTGTTCGAAACCCAAGGCGCCGCGTTCAGCCTGGTCGATGGTGATCGGTATTGGTATAAGACTCTCATCGGCGGAAGTTGGACTGAAATCCCTCGCGAAGGCTCCATCACCTCGGTCGCTATGGAGAGCCGCGGAGCTTTTGTCGTTGGAGACGCCCGGATCGACCCCAGGTTTCAACATAGCCCGAATGTTGTGGGAGTACCGCTCATACGCTTCTACGCTGGGTATCCCATCGAGTCAGCATCCGGCGACCACATCGGCGTCCTCGTTGTCTTCGACCCGGAGCCGCGCGACATCCGCGGCTTCGACGAATCGTTGATGCGCACCTGCGCACTCATGATCCAAACCGAACTCGAACACGGCACCCCGGCACACTGGGAACCCACACCCGCGTAACCGTCCGTATCTGGAGAAGGCGAGAAGAGCACGGGGTCGCATCCATACCGGGTATTGCCTCACGATTGGCAGGTTTCGGATGTACAGTGAAACAACTCGAATCGAGCCTTCTTGTCTTCACGCCGAATGACTATGGGCATCGCGGCGCTTGTCACCATGATGCTAGTGCTCCCAGCGAGCTTTGCGGCAAACGCGGTAACAACCGCCGCTTTCAGCGATGAGGTCGGTGGTTCTGGGGTGGCCGCGCGTGCAAGCACTTCCCTGCTGAATTCTGCGTGGCGTGCTTCCGTTGCTGCCCATGGCGGAACCGCGCAGTCACCCATAATTCTTCCGTCTGGCACGATCACGAGCCTTCCGGTTGCCGCCGATGGGACGACGACTGCGGTCACCCGTACCAGATATACCGCGGGCGCTAATCCGGCGTACGTGGGGCCGTCGCCGAGCCAGGGCACCGGTACGTGTTTCAACAACGGCGCAGGAGCCGCGAATGCCGGAGCGGGCATGCAGGGCAGCTCGCCCCGGCCCACAGCACTGGTCGGGGGCGGTGCCTCCTGTCCCAATGGGTTCGCGTATGCCGAAGCGGGCGGTGCCGGAGAAAGCACCACGCGGGACGCGGTTGAGTTCACTTTCAGCCGCCCGATTCAGGGATTCGGAGCATGGTTCGGTGATCTCGAGACCCGTACCGACGGCCGAGGTGTTGCCGCGGTTGTGCGTCTCTACGGTGTCGGCAATGTGCTCATGTCCAATCAGGTCGTCGTGCCAGGTCCGAGCTATCTGCCTCAGTCGTCGTGCGATAACGACTCCTTATGGTGCGGCAACGGCACCACGCGGTGGCTGGGCTTCGTCGCCGATCCGGCTGCGCCCGTCGTGCGCATGGTGGTCATCGTTGGCGACGAAGACGCTGGTGGCAATGCGCTCGACGAGGGCATCGGCTTTATCGGCCCCACCTTCGACCTCAGCCAGACGTCTATTACTCTGGTAAAAAGTGTGGCGCCACTTGCCGACACCAACTCAGATGGCTCGGTCGGGGCGGGCGATATGCTCTCCTACAGCTTCGTGGTCACGAATACGGGCTCCCTGCCGGTGTCGTCTGTTGCGATCTCGGATGCCGCGGCCACAGGGCTCTCGTGCCTGCCGGGTGTGCTCGCCCCGGCAGCGTCCACGACGTGTACCGGATCGCACGTCGTGACGCAGGCCGAGACGAACGCCGGCTCAGTGACCAACACCGCGACTGCAACGGCCGCTGTCTATGGCGGAGCTATCACCTCCAACGCCAGTACCCAGATCACGACGATTCCGAAGATATCTGGGCTGGCGATCACGAAGGACGTCGACCACTCGACGTATGCAGCCGTCGGTGAAGTCCTCTCTTACGTCACAACGGTGAAGAACGATGGCAATGTCACGGTCACCGGCGTCTCCGTTTCCGATCCCGCGCCGGGTTCGGGCGCGTTCTCCACCAACTGCGGCGCGGTCACCGCCCCCGTGCAGCCTCGCGACACAATTACCTGTCAGGCGAGTTACACCGTGACCCAGGCAGACCTGGATGCCGGCTCCGTAACCAATACCGCTTCCGCGACCGGCATCGTTCCAAGCGGCGCAACAATTGGACCATTCAGCGATACGGCGGCAAGCACAGCGCTTCAGTCAGTGAGTCTCGGGCTCACGAAGTCCGTCGCAGAACCGACCTTCGACGCGGTTGGTAACGTCTTGCACTACACAATCACCGTCTCCAACGACGGCAACGTGACGCTCCGCAACCCAACCGCCGTTGACACCGCGCCTGGCGCAGGGCTCTTCTCGAGCACCTGCACGGGTCTGCGCTCAGTGCTGGCGCCGGGCGACACCGTGACCTGCTCGGCCACCTATGCCGTCACACAGGCAGATCTCAATGCGGGGCAGATCTCCAATCTGATCAATGCCAGCGCCGACGACCCGACCGGGGCGAAGATCGATGCGCCGCAGGATTCTGCAACGTCGACGGCGGTCGTTGTGGGCGAGCTCGGGATCACCAAGTCGGTCACCGAGCC
>JBDTAD010000585.1:0-6096 GCA_039924815.1 Lacisediminihabitans sp. | reverse complement strand
GGCGTCGGCTATCTTCTGTCCGAAGACCGCGAAAACGGTCTGCACATCTACCGGCTCCGTCCCGACTACCTGGGCGTCGAGAGCATTGTGGTGACGCTGCGGCAGCAGGACCGCCCCCGGTTAGGGTACGAATCCCCGACACTCGTCCGCAAGGATGGTCTGTACTACCTCTTTGGCTCCGACATGACGGGGTGGAACACGAACGACAACATGTACGCCACGGCGTCTTCGCTCGGAGGCCCCTGGAGTCGATGGCAACGCTTCGCTCCGGTCGGCACCGACACGTTTGACTCTCAGGTCAGCGTCGTCGTCCCCGTCGGCGAGGGCCACCTCTACATCGGCGATCGGTGGCAGAAGGACGCGCTCGACACTTCCCCCGCGGTCTGGCTCCCGATCACCATCGGCAATGCTGCAGCGACGCTCGAGTGGCAGGACGCGTGGAGCCCTCAGGCGGTCTTTGAAGGATCGACGAGAGGGCGGCTGACGTCAAGCTAGATCGAGCTGACTCCGTAGCGGGAACCGAAATTCGAGGCTTCAGCGTTAGAGATAGCGTGACCCTCATCCAGCACTACAGCGTCAATTTACAGATTTAGGAGACGCGCCCTAGAAGTAGGAGCATTCTCGACGCAGCTTGCGGTGTCGAGCCAGCAGGTCAATGAGGGTCTCGACGCAGGAGCCACTGCGTTGAGACGTGCTTTGCCATACACTGGGCCGCTTCGTCGGAGCCTCCGGCTTGCAGTAAGTCGTAGATCCGACGGTGCTGCGCATTCGCATCGCGGTAGTAGTGCGGTGAAACAGTTCCGAGGAAGCTGACCAGAGTTCACTTTCGCTATCGAGCTGCGCCCGATGGCCGTTCGACTTGCGGGCTGCGGTCAGGATGAGAAGTCCGCCTATTTGTCGATCGTGAGCAAGCGCTCGTGGACTCGCCCACCGTAGAAGATGCCAACAATCGTGACGGTCTCATGCACTACGGCAAATGCGGTGGCGACACGTTTCCCTGCGATGTACGCGACGCCGCGCTAGCCAGCCGTCGCTGGCGTGGTGAAGATGGTCTCGGACTCGAGGAGACCCGACATCTTCGCGCTGGAGGCCCAGAGCTCACGGGCATTGTCCCGATTATGGGAGAGGGTGGATGACTCGGCCTGCGCGCCGCGATCGAAGTACTTGCCGCTGGTGTTGGCGAAGGACGGGTCGGTGACGAGCCGTGCGAGTAGTGCACCTGATTCGATCGAGGTGCTGTGCTTGCCAATGAGGGCGCCCATGATGCCTCCAACTACTCGTACTGCGGCGCGCACGAAGGCGTTGCCGGTTGGCCGCGAAAAGCCGGTGTCCGACATTGCACCGGGATTGAAAGCGTTGACGGTGACGTGACGATCGGTGTTGGTGGTGACCCGTCGATCCATCTCGTAGGCGCAGTAAATATTGCACAGCTTCGAAGTGCAGTACTGGAGCATTCCGGCGTGACCGGAAGCGATCGCGCTCGCGTTGTCGTAGGTGACCTTGACGGGGAAAAATGCCGGCGGATTGTGGAGGTCGCTGGTCACGAAGATGATCCGACTGCCATCTCCCATCTGATTCAGGAGGAGGTTCGTCAACAGGAAATGGCCAAGATGGTTGACGCCGAAGATCATCTCGAATCCATCGGCCGTCTGAGGAGAGGCGGGAACTCCGGCTGCGCTGATGCCAGCGTTGCAGACGACGGCGGACAACGGTGGAGTGTTTGCCGCGGCGAACGAAGTGCAGAACATCCGAACGGATGCCAAGGACGCAAGGTCGAGTTCCATCGCCGAGACGTTCAGATTGCCCGTCTCCGCCCGGAGCATTGCGGCCGCTGCGCCGCCCCTCGACATGCTTCGGCAAGCTAGGACAATGTGCAGGCTCTGGTCGTTCAGTGCAATGTTCTTTGCACACTCGTAGCCAAGCCCGCTGTTGCCGCCGGTAACGATTACGGTTGTGTTTGGTGTAGTCATGCTTCTTTCACCTTGATTGAGGCGTATGGATGCCGTAGGTTTTAATAAACGGATAGCATTCCGTTTGTCTAGTGATCCCACGCTTGGCCGCCGGTTTCGCGCCGACCGAACTCGCAATCGCGACGCGATATTATCTGCGGCGAGGGAGGCGTTCGCCCGAGCTGACGCGGCGGATGAATCCGTCTCAATGAATGAGATCGCTCGTGCGGCCAAAGTTGGGGTGGCAACCCTGTACCGCCATTTCCCGACTCGGGATGAGCTCGCCAATGCGGTGTATCAAACCAAACTCGACGAAGTCACCGCACGGGTGCGCGCGCGAACCTCACACGCGGAGGCCTTCATGGCCCTCCGCACGTGGGTGTCGGAGTTCGCTTCGTTCATGCTCGCGACCAGGGGCATGATGGACACGCTGCGCTCGGCCTGGCAGTCCTCGACCGCGACGTCCTCGGCACCCACGGCCAACATTAGAGACGTCATCGCGGAGTTCTTGACTGCCGGGGTAGAAGACGACTCCATTCGCCGCGGCCTCGATCCGATGGACGTGACGGTCGCCATCCTCGCCCTGCTTAGCACGACACCCCCAGACGACGACGGAACGCGTGCAGTAAGACTTCTCAATCTCTTCATCGACGGCTTCGCCGCACAGCCGCAGCGAGATACCGATGAGGCAAGCAAGTCGGCCCGCCTGGGCTTATCCGATGATGCCTAGATAGTCGTAAGGGATTCCGCTTGCGGGACTCAGGTTCGGCAAGCAATGATTCTCGTGAGCGCAGTCCGCTAGGTGGAAAACTAGTGTGGTGGAGACTGCTTCCGCCGACTACGCAGCCGAGCAAGTACACGCGTGGGCTCAACCCGATCGGCGCGACGTAGTGGCTTGGAACGCAGCGAAAGGACACCAACGCTCTCAGCGGACGTGAGCATCAGCCCGTCCGTTTTTCGAGCGGCATGGGTTCACGGGTGTGAACTGAAGAGAAGAATCCTGGGAAATCTGTTCTGTCAGGAGAGCGGCCGTGCGCGGGATTCGAGTCTGGTCGTGGTGTCGGCCGCCGCGATCAGGGCGGGGTCGTGTGATGAGGTCAGAACGCAGGTGTTGTTGCGCGTGCGTTCGCGCAGGATCTGGATGACGCGGTCCGCCGTCTCCCGGTCCAGCCCTGACGTGGGTTCGTCAATGATCAGGAGTGGCGGGTCCAGAATGAGGGCGCGGGCCAGGGCGACTCGTTGACGTTCGCCTCCTGACAGGGCGGCCGGGTAGTTGTGTGACTGCTCGGCCACTCCGAGCAGTTCCAGAAGCGGCAGCGCCTTCTCGGCAACGTTTTTGCGCTGCCTTCGGGGCAGTGGCATGGCAGGCAGGAGCACGTTCTCCAACGCGGTCAGATTCGGGATCAGGGACCCGCCTTGGTCAAGGTAGCCGATGAAGCCGCGACGCTCTTGCGCGACCTGTTCGCTATTGAAGCCGCCGATGCCCTCACCGTTCCAGAAGACGTCGCCGGCTTGCGGCGCGATGAGTCCGGCCGCAACCCGCAGGACGCTCGTCTTGCCGGACCCACTGCGGCCGGCGACGCAATGCATGTCGCCGCTTTCGAGGGTGAGACCGAGCTGATCGACGACCGTGATGCGGCGTTGCCGGTCGTGGTAGCTGATGCTGACGTTGCGTAGTTCGAGGATGGCCATTCACGCTTCGATTCGGTTGGGGCGTGTCGAGAACATTCGTCGCGGTGCGCTCAATGTGCCACCGGTGCTTTCCCGGCGATTGGCTTCCGCTCGGTGAGGCTTCGCCGGGCACTGAGGAATGAGACCACTGCGGTCACTGTCAAAAGTGCGCTCAGGGCGGTGAGCTGCAAACCCAGCGATGGTGCCAAGCCGGCCAGAACTTGGATGACGACCCCGGCTGCGGAAAGGATCACGGCCAGCACGAACACGATCACGAGCTGTGTTGTGGAGGTGCGCCGGACATCCGCGGGCGTCCAACCGTTGTTGATGAGCGTGCGATATTCGCCAAGCCTGCGCGCGGCTTCGCTGCGTTCAAGACTAATCAGCATGGCCACGGCCGAGGTTAACACCAAACCGGCGGCGGCGATGTTGATCGGCGCGGATGCCTGAACCGCGAATGCACCCAGTCGGGTATTGGAGGTTTGGGCCACAAGATCCGGGATCAGTGTTACCACCAGGGAGGCGGTCACAGTCACCACGGCGATCGCGGCCGCGCGTGACAGCGTCAACCACAGCGGGCTGCGCGATTGCCGTAGCGCGTACCCGGCGCGCGAGCTGAGCATCCGGGACCGGGTGCTGCGGCGGAGGCGTGGCCGGATGTCAGGGGTCCGGCTGCCTGCCCAGGCGAAGGCGCATGCAGAGAACGCTGCGACGATGGTCGCGCCGAGCATGATTCGTGTGGTTGATCCGAAACCGGCGACGCCGATGGCCGTTAGGAGGCAACCGGCGATCACTGCGATCGGGACAGTATCCTCGTTCAGTGACCACCGGAAGCGTTGCCGCCGACTGATTCCCAGAACCGACATCGTGCCGGATGCCTCTCGTCTGTCGCCCAGCGCCATTGCATGCGCCAAGATAAGCAGGGCCAGCGCCGCGATCGCGGATGCCAGGAACAGTGCGCTGGTCAAGGATCCGAGATCGGCCTGCACAGCTGTGGCGGCCCCGAGTTTCGTATAGGAGCGGGTGACCGGGCGAAGATCCGACTGTGTGGGGTGGCCCTCGGCCGAGGCCGGTCCGCTGATGAAAGCCGGCACATCCAGAAGCACCGCCTGTGCCGAGGACCCGGAAACGACGTGCACGGTGAAGCCCAAAGCCGTGATTTTCTGGGCGACTGCCGTGATTTTTCGAACAGATGCGTCCGAATATCCGTCGACACCGACCACGCGAACACGGACGGCGTCGACGGGATCGGTGACACCCATGGTTCGTGCACCAGCGATCGAGGTGATCGCACTAGCAGACTGGGCGGCAACCCCGAGCCCGCTCAGGGTTGGCTCCAAGTCGCCAAGACCGGTAGCACTTGAACCGGCATTGATGCGAACCGCGGCCGGGTCATATGCCCCAAGTGGGGTGTCATTTGTTTCCGCGCCGCTACGCACCTTCGCTGGCAGGTAGCTGCCGACTTCCAAAGGTGCGGCCCCCGGCAAATCCGCGGATCCGATCGTGGGGCCGGCCTGAAGAAGCGAGTCCCGGTATGTCTGCGTCGCGCCCAATGCGAGATCTTCTGATGAAAGCCCAGGGCTGCCATCAGGTTGCAGGATGCCCCGCGGCAGCAACCGTGCGCTCACCTGCCCGTTCGCACTGGTCTTCACCGACGGGCTATCGACCTGGAGCGGACCGACCGTGGTTGCCGAATTCGGGTTCGCGTAGACGGGGTTAGCGCTCGCCGTTTGCCCCGGCCACGTTATGGCTAGGTCAGAGCCGGAGAACGGTCGCAGCCGTGAAGACAGGTCAACGGTGACAACACCGATCCGTGTCACCGCCGCCTTCTCCACTGTCGACAGCGCCGCCCGGTTCACCTCGGTCGGTGCGGAAACGGTGCTGGAGAACGTGGCCGTGAGTGTCATCGGAGGAAACGCGGATGCGTTGCGCACATACGGTGCGAAAGTGCTCGTCGTACCGTAAATGCAATGGGCTGCCGAGTTGACCGCCCAGATGCCGAGATTGGCGCTCAGCGCAGCGAAGGTCTTCGCCTGTGCGCCGGAAAGCGCACTGACACTGTGACAGTTCAGCGGGCCGGTGAGTTGTGCGAGCCGATCGTAGGTTCTCAGGGGCGTCAGGAAGTCGCCACCGACGCCGAGAAGTTTCTGCTCCGCGACGGGGTCGACCGCGACCACGGTAGAGGAAACGATCGGGATGCTTTTCAACACGACGAATGCTTGGTCGTTGACGACGAACTGCGCGATCGCGCTCTGCGCGGCGAAGGCGTTCAAAAATGTTGCCCCGTTGGTTCGGGGCGCGTTCGGACCCAAGATCATCGACTCCGAATAGTCCTGTAGCACCCGGCTGGATGTCCCATCATTCCCGCGCACCGTCACCTGGACGCGATAGCCCGTCGGAGCTGTCGCATCCGCGGCTGGTAACGGAATGCCCAAGGTTGGGAACAGATTCTTCGGTGTCACCCGGCCTAGGAACC
>JBDTAD010000584.1:0-3919 GCA_039924815.1 Lacisediminihabitans sp. | reverse complement strand
TGGTCAACCAGGTGACTGCCGAGGTCGAAGGTGATTCCCGCACCCTGCGCGACTGTCGTGGTGTCTTGCCAGCGGTCTTTGAGTTCCGGCGACCAGCGCTCGAAGGTGGACTCGAAGCGATGCACGTCGCCGAGAACTCCGGCCGCCAGGAGCTTTGCCACGGTGAGGAAGTCGCTGTCCCAGCGTCGATTCTGGAAGATAGCCAGCGGCTTGTTCGCTTGCTCCGCCGCTGCGATCAGCTGTTCTGCTTCGGAGACAGAGGCCGCAAACGGCTTATCAATCACTACCGCAGCACCCGCGGCGAACGCCGCAAGACCCTGCTCGAGATGAGTGTGGGCGGGTGAGGCGAGGATAACGAGGTCGAGTTCGCCGGCGCGCGCGAGCAGCTCGGAAGGAGTGCCCACGATCTCTGTGTTAGCGTGCCGCTCGCGGGCATCCGCCTGTCTCTCGGCATTGCCCGTGGCAATCAAATCGAGAGAATACGCCAGATTGGTCGACACGAAGGGGCCATGAAAGACCCGCCCTGACAGGCCAAAGCCGATGATTCCGGTACGGATGGGTGCGGTAGCTGGCATGCAGCCAGACTATCGAGAGAACGAGCCTCAGCCTCGGCTGGAGACACCTATCGCGCGCACCGAGCGAACCGCTTCGCGCAGCCGAACGGCGACCTCCTGCAGCTGCTCCGCCGTGGTGGTGGCGTCGAAGCTGAACCGAACGGCGGTCTGGGCCACGCCGGGCTCGTAGCCCATCGCAATGAGCACGTGCGACGGATCGTCTCTGCCCGCAGCACAGGCCGAGCCACTCGAACAGACGATGTCATGCTGTTCCAGTTGCAGCAGCACCGCCTCTCCGCTCGTGCCGGGGAAGCAGAATGAAGCGTTGCCTGCCAGCCGCAGCGTTCGGTGTCCAGTGAGCACAGCATCCGGAACGCTCGACAACACCTCGTCGATGAAAGCGTCGCGGATGAGCGCGAGCTGCCCGGCATCCGCCTCACGAGAGAGCTCGCTCAGCGTGATCGCCGCCGCCAGCCCCACCGCGGCAGCAACATTCTCGGTGCCGGACCTGCGACCACGTTCCTGTCCGCCGCCGTGCAGCACGGCCTCCACCGGCACGACGCCGCGCAGAAACAGCGCGCCGATTCCCTTGGGTGCGCCGATCTTGTGCCCAGAAACACTGAGCGCATCGACTCCGAGTGACGCGACGCTGAGCGGCAGAATGCCAGCGGCCTGCACCGCGTCACTGTGCATTTGCGCGCCGTGTGCACGCGCAATCACCGCGAGACGCTCCACCGGTTGGATCGTGCCCACCTCGTTGTTCGCGTACATTACCGAGACCAGCGTCGTGTCCTCGCGGATGATGGACTCCAGCTCATCCGGATCGACGAGCCCAGCACGATCGACACCCAGCATCGTCACCTCGAAGCCGTGGCGGCGGGCGAGATAGTCACAGGATTCGAGCACGGCCTCGTGCTCGATCGGAGTCGTAATGATGTGGTGCCCACGAGGAGTCCCCAGCGCCATTCCCTTGATCGCCAGATTGTCTGCCTCGGTTCCGCCCGCGGTGAAAATAATCTCAGAGGCTCGACAGCCGAGCCATTTCGCGAGAACGGCCCGAGCCTTGCCGAGGGCATTCGCTGCAGACTCCCCCAGCGGATGATGGCTAGAAGGATTGCCAAACTCGCCGGTGAGATAGGGCCACATGGCCTCGATTACCTCGCGGCGCACCGCAGTGGTCGCCGCTGAGTCGAGGTAGATCACGGCATTGCCAGCCCGCTGCGATCGAGTCGAACATCGAGCCCGAGGTCGAGCGCCCTCACGCTGTGCGTGAGGGCTCCCACCGAAATGATGTCGACCCCAGTCTCAGCAATCGCACGGATGGTGTCGAGGTTGACGTTGCCACTGGCTTCAACGAGCGCGCGGCCAGCGACCAGAGCAACCCCCTCGCGAAGTTCGGCTAGAGAGAAGTTATCGAGCATGATGGTGTCGACTCCAGCCGAAATCACCGGTTCAATCTGATCGATGCGGTCCACCTCGACCTCGAAGTGGGTCGTGTGCGACAGGCGCGATCGAGCGTCACTCAGTGCTTCGGTGAGGTCTCGCCCCCCTTCGACGAGCACCGCGAGGTGGTTGTCCTTGGCGAGAACGGCATCGGAGAGCGAGAAGCGGTGGTTGTGACCGCCACCGTTCTGCACGGCATGGCGTTCGAGTGCGCGAAGGCCGGGTGTCGTCTTGCGGGTGTCGACCACGCGAGCCTTGGTAGCCTGCACCTCGGCCACGTAGCGGGCGGTTAGCGTGGCGATTCCGCTCATCCGCTGCACCAGATTGAGTGCAACTCGCTCGGCCCGGAGGATCGCGCGCGCGTTGCCGGTGACTGTGGCGAGTACCGACCCTTGCTCGAAGGACTCGCCGTCAGTGAGTGTGAAGTTGACGACCGTGTCTGAATCGACCGCGGTCATCGCGGCGGCGAAGACGTCACCGCCGCTCAACACACCGGGTTCGCGTGCGGAGAGCACCGCGGTCGCGGTCGACTCGGCCGGAATGAGGAGCTCACTTGTGACATCGCCCCAGGGTGCGTCCTCCGCCAGGGCGAAGTCGACAACGGTTCGGATGGCCTGGTTCGTCAGCATGGAACGGTGACCTTTCGTGCCCAGGACGCGTGATGCGCCTCGGCGGGGTTGGTGGCGGGAAAGTCGGATCGAAAGTGTGCCCCGCGGGACTCCCGCCTGGCGAGAGCTGCGGAGACGACGACCCTGGCTATGTCGAGCAGGTTGCCTGTTTCGCGGTCGGCAATCGAGGCGGATGACGCGCTCCAGCCCGCGAGCACGCTCGCGGCGCCCGTCAGGTCGGCTTCGTTACGGTAGAGCCCTGCGGCATTCCACATAAGCGCTTGCAGTGCGCTGCGGTCGACCGGCACGATGAGTTCGGCACGGTGAACGGGAACCTCTTGCAGAGACTCCACATCAACCGCGAGATCGTTCCACGGCACGGCGAGGCCACACACGCTTCTGAAGGCGAACACGAGGGACTCAAGCAGCGAGTTGGAGGCGAGGCGATTCGCCCCGTGCACACCCGTGTTCGCAACTTCGCCGACGGCCACGAGGCCCGGCAGCGACGTTCGCCCCCACTCGTCGGTGCGCACCCCGCCCATCCAGTAGTGGGCGGCTGGGGTGACCGGCACGGGATCGGTGGTCCAGTCGATGCCGTGTGTCTCGCAGGCACGAGTGATGCCTGGAAATCGCGCTCGCAGAAAGGGTGCGCCGAGCACGGTCGCGTCGAGGTAGACGGGAGAACCGCCTTGAGCCGCCATCGCAGCCGCTATGCCGCGGGCAACCACGTCTCGGGGCGCGAGTTCGGCATCCGGATGCACGTCGGTCATAAATCGGTGCCCCCCGTTATCGAGCAGTACAGCGCCCTCTCCGCGTACCGCCTCAGAAACGAGAAAGTTGCCAGGCGCCGCGAGCGACGTGGGGTGGAACTGGTAGAACTCCACATCGCAGGCGACCGCCCCGGCGCGAAGGGCAGCCGCAAAACCATCACCGGTGGCGACGAGCGGGTTGGTGGTATGAGAGTACAGCTGCCCAGCTCCTCCGCTGGCGAGCATCACGACATCCGCCGACAATGCGCGGGTGTTGCCGAGCGAGTCCACCAGCTCTACCCCCGTGACCCTGCCCTCCGCGACGACGAGGTCTGCCACAAAACTGTGCTCCAGAATCGTGACCCGACGCTCCTCAATGCGGGCCGCGAGGGCAGCTTCAATCGCAGCTCCTGTCGCGTCTCCCCCGGCGTGCAGAACTCGTGCACGGGAGTGAGCGGCCTCGCGTCCGCTGGCGAGCCGGTCGCCATCGAGGTCGAATTTCACCCCGAGCCGGATCAATTCACGGATGCGGTCCGGGCCCTCCTCGCAGAGGATCTGCACCATC
>JBDTAD010000583.1:0-2111 GCA_039924815.1 Lacisediminihabitans sp. | reverse complement strand
GATTCCGACGTCGAGCACAGCCGCGCCCGGCTTTACCCAATCGGGCTTGATCAGGGCCGGCACGCCGACGGCGGCAACGACGATATCGGCCTGGCGCACCTCATCCGCCAGATTCTTGGTGCGCGAGTGGGTGAGGGTGACGGTGGCGTCGAGTCCCTTGCGGGTGAGCAGCAATCCAAGCGGTCGGCCCACGGTGAGTCCACGGCCGACCACGACGACCTTCTGTCCGGAGATCGGAACGTCGTAGCGCTGCAACATTTCGACGATTCCGGCTGGCGTACACGGCAGCGGCGAGTCGAGTTCGCCGGAGACGCCGAGCACCAGACGGCCTAGGTTGGTCGGGTGCAGGCCATCGGCATCCTTGTCTGGATCCATCAGCTCGAGCATCGCGTTCTCGTCCATGCCCTTGGGCAACGGCAGTTGGATGATGTACCCGGTCACTGCCGGGTTCGTGTTGAGTTCCTCAATCGCGGCTCGTACGTCTGCTTCGGATGCCGTGGCCGGCAGGTCGACGCGAATCGACTCGATGCCCACCTCGGCGCAGTCGCGGTGCTTGCCTGCCACATACGACAGCGATCCAGGGTCCTCGCCCACCAGGAGAGTGCCGAGGCCCGGCGTGATGCCCTTGGCCTTGAGCGCGGCAATGCGCCCCTTAAGTTCATTCTTCACGGCGGATGCGGTGGCAACGCCATCCAATTTCACTGCGGTCATTGCGGTGTCCTTTCCAAAAATATTCACTGAGGTCTGGCGTTCGGCTGTTCAGCCGGTGCACGAAGAGCCGAACGCCAGACCTCACCGAAGTGGGGAGCGAGGTGGACCGGACGGGCTACGCCCAGGTGCCAGGGCTGGTGAGGCCCGGGTAGAGCGGGTAGCCGTCGGTGAGCTTCAACACGCGGGCGCGCAGGGCGTCGACATCCGGAGCGGGCTTGAGAGCCGTAGCGATGATGTCTGCGACCTCCGTGAATTCCTCGTCACCGAATCCGCGGGTGGCGAGCGCCGGGGTGCCGATACGCACGCCAGAGGGGGTCATCGGCGGCCGCGGGTCGAACGGTACGGCGTTGCGGTTCACGGTGATGCCCACCGAGTGCAGGATGTCTTCGGCGTCTTGGCCGTGGATCGCGGAGTTGCGCAGGTCGACGAGCACCAGATGCACGTCGGTGCCACCGGTTAGGACGTCGATGCCCGCTTCCTTCGCATCGGATGCGGTGAGTCGCTCGGCGAGGATCTGTGCGCCACGCACGGTGCGCTCCTGGCGATCCTTGAACTCCGGTTCGCCTGCGAGCTTGAACGCCGTCGCCTTGGCGGCGATGATGTGCATGAGCGGTCCGCCCTGCTGGCCAGGGAACACGTTCGAGTTGATCTTCTTCTGCAGCTCAAGATCGTTGGTGAGGATGAAACCGGAGCGCGGTCCGCCGATTGTCTTGTGCACGGTGGACGAGGTGACATGCGCGTGCGGCACGGGCGAGGGGTGCAGGCCGGTGGCAACGAGGCCAGCGAAGTGCGCCATGTCGACCCAGAGCTTCGCACCGACCTCGTCGGCGATGGCGCGGAACGCGGCGAAGTCGAGCTGGCGCGGGTAGGCAGACCATCCGGCGATGAGCACCTGCGGACGCGTTTCGAGCGCCTTCTCGCGCACAACATCCATATCGACCAGGAACGTCTTGGGGTCGACACCGTAGGCGTGAGCCTCGTACAACTTGCCGGAGAAGTTGAGCTTCATGCCGTGCGTGAGGTGGCCGCCATGGGCGAGTTCGAGGCCCAGGATGCGGTCGCCGGGGTTAGCAATGGCTGAGAGTACCGCAGCGTTGGCCGAGGCACCGGAGTGCGGTTGCACGTTCGCGTATGCGGCGCCAAACAGGCTCTTCGCGCGGCTGATGGCGAGGTTCTCTGCAACGTCTACAAACTCGCATCCGCCGTAGTAGCGACGCCCGGGATAACCCTCCGCGTACTTGTTGGTGAGCACGGAGCCCTGGGCCTCGAGCACGGCGCGAGGTACAAAGTTCTCACTCGCGATCATCTCGAGCGTGTTGCGCTGGCGGTCGAGTTCACCGGCGAGCGCCTCAGCAATCTCGGGATCAACCTCAGAGAGAGGAGCGTTGAATTGGGCGGGG
>JBDTAD010000582.1:0-23262 GCA_039924815.1 Lacisediminihabitans sp. | reverse complement strand
CAACAGCGCCTGCAAGGTGTGCGTGACGCCTTCGATCGTGAGATGGAAATGGGTCGCGATCAAGTCCGAACCGGCAGCTGCCCAGAGCACACAGTAGAAGGTGACTCCCGCCGCGCCAATGGCGGTGCGCACCGGGGCGTTACGGGGACGCTCAGCAATGTGGTGTTCACGCTTGTCGCCAGTGATCCACGCCTCAATAAACGGATAGATTACGACCGCGACGAGGAACAAGATTCCGACCAACATCGGAATGATGATGTTGAACGACCAGGTATGGCCGAGCCAGACGAACTCGAACCCCGGTGGCATGAGCCTGAGGGCACCATCGAGGAAGCCGATGTACCAGTCTGGCTGGGTGCCAGCGGAGACAGGCGAGGGGTCGTACGGACCGTAGTTCCAAATTGGGTTGATCGTGAAGAACGAGGAGATCAGGGTGATCACGCCGAAGATCACGAAGAAGAAGCCGCCAGCCTTCGCTGCGAAAACGGGCAGGATCGGTACACCAACCACGTTGTCATTCGTGCGGCCGGGACCGGCGAACTGAGTGTGCTTATTGACGACCATCAAGACGAGATGGATGCCGAGGAGCGCCACGAGGATAGCGGGCAACAGCAGAATGTGCAGGCTGAAGAGGCGCGGGACAATGTCCGTACCAGGGAACTCACCGCCGAAGAGCAGATATGAGATCCACGTTCCGACGACCGGAAGACCCTTCACCATTCCGTCGATGATGCGCAGACCGTTACCGGAGAGCAGGTCGTCGGGGAGAGAGTAGCCGCTGAAGCCTTCAGCGAGCGCGAGGATGAACAGAACGAAGCCGATCACCCAGTTGATCTCGCGGGGCTTACGGAACGCGCCAGTGAAGAACACGCGCACCATGTGCAGGCCGATTGCCGCGATGAACAGGAGTGCTGCCCAGTGGTGGATCTGCCGGAACAGGAGGCCACCACGGATGTCGAACGACAAGTTGAGCGAGGACGCGTACGCTGCGGACATATCGATGCCCTTGAGTGGCACGTACGAGCCGTGATACACAACCTCAGTCATCGCGGGCTGAAAGAAGAACGTCAGAAACGTTCCAGACAGCAAGATGACGACGAAGCTGTAGAGCGCGACCTCACCGAGCATGAATGACCAGTGGTCAGGGAAGATCTTGCGACCCAGCTCCTTGACGAAACCCGACAGGCTGGTCCGCTCATCAATGTAGTTCGCAGCGGCCGTCGTGAATCGAGAACCCTGGGTGGGCGCGGTAACTGTGGTGCTCATGAACGCTCCCAGAAGCTTGGTCCGACTGGCTCATGGAAGCCACTCTGTGCGATGAGGTATCCCTCGGAGTCGACGGCAATAGGCAGCTGGGGGAGCGGCCGCTTGGCCGGTCCGAAGATGACCTCACAGTGGTTGGTCACGTCGAAGGTCGACTGGTGACACGGGCACAGCAGGTGATGTGTCTGCTGTTCGTACAGTGCGACCGGGCATCCGACGTGAGTGCAAATCTTGGAGTACGCGACGATTCCGTCGTATGACCATCCCTTGCGAGAGGGCAACTCGTGAAGGTCTTCTGGCTTGAGTCTCATCAAGAGAACGGCAGCCTTTGCCTTTTGCTCTAGCTTGTCTTCGACGTCATTCAAACCCTCGGGGATGACGTGAAATACGGATCCGAGAGTGACCTCTGACGCCTTAATGGGCGTGCCAGACGGATCCTGGGTCAAGCGGGTGCCGCTCTTCCACATGGTTTTCTCGAGTAGTCGCACCGGGTCGGCCGCGGGTCCGAGGTCCCGGAAGAGAACGACTGCCGGCAGCGGGGTAGCCACCAGCGCGCCGATGAGCGTGTTGCGAATGAGCGTGCGGCGACCAAAGCCCGATTCCTCGTTGGCTTGCCGGAAGATCTCGACTGCACGTTCGCGGGTCGCTTCCGAGCCGCGCGTGGGGTGCCGTGACTCCGTGAGGTCGTGGCCACTCATCAGGTTCTTGGCCCAATAGATGGCGCCGATACCGATGCCGAGCATTCCAAGCGTGATTCCGAGGCCCAAGAAGAGGGTGTTCAGACGCACTGACTCGGTGTTGCCCGGAGTGATCGGGAACATCACATACGCAACGATGGCGAAGATGCTGCCTACGATCGAGACAGAGAACAGCGTGTAGACACGACGTTCCGCCTGCTTTTCCTTCTTAGGATCGAGGTCGGTTACGCGCGGACGCTCTGGCGGCAAGCCAGGGTTTACAAATCCGTCCGTTGTAACGATGGCGGTGCCAGGCGAGGCCAGAGGCGGCTCGCTTTTTTCGATGGCCGAGCCAACAGCGGCGTTCGTGCCACCGTCGTCGTCGTGTGCCATTCTCTTCCCTTCGTTTGGTGCAGGTATGTGGTGCTTGCTGGGAGCTTGTGTTAGCTGGCCTTGGCCGCGATCCAGATTGTTACGCCGACGACGGCTCCGAGGCCGAAGATCCAGATAAAGAGGCCTTCTGAGACCGGCCCGAGGCTACCAAGGTCGAACCCACCGGGAGAGGGATTCTGATCGAGGTACTTCAGGTAGGTGATGATGTCGGCCTTCTGGGTCGGCGTCAGGTTGGCATCGTTGAAGACGGGCATGTTCTGCGGCCCGGTGACCATTGCCTCGTAAATGTGCTCTGCGCTCACGCCGGCGAGTGCTGGAGCGAACTTGCCATCGGTGAGAGCGCCACCCGCGCCAGCGACGTTGTGGCACATGGCGCAGTTGATGCGGAACAGCTGTGCCCCGGTTGCTGCGTTTCCGTTACCCTGCAGATATTTCGAGTCGGGGATACCAGGGCCTGGTGCCAACGAGGCAACGTAAGCTGCGAGGTCTGCTGTCTGCTCCGCGGTGAACTGTGGTGGCTTCTGCTCCGCCTGCGGACCCTGCTGTGCGAGGGGCATGCGGCCGGTGCCGACCTGGAAGCTCACTGATGCTGCGCCGACCCCATACAGGCTCGGGCCATCCTTGGAGCCCTGGGCATTCATCCCGTGGCAGGTGGCGCAGTTCGCTGCGAAGAGTTTCTGGCCTTCTTGCACCGAGGACTGTGACGTCGCAGTGGGTGTTTGTGCGGATGCCGTGCTGCTGAACATCGCATAGCCGCCGCCTGTGGCGACCAGTCCGATTGCGATGAGGGCGACCGTCGCCAGAGGATGCCGTCGGTTTGCCGTGCGTCCTCGCCGAGTCTTGAGTGGTGAGTTCTTCGCCATGCGCGTAGTTTTCCTGATTCGAATCGGTGGAGTGTCTATTTGAGAACGTAGATGACGAGGAAGAGGCCGATCCAAACGACATCGACAAAGTGCCAGTAATAGGAGACAACGATCGCGCTGGTGGCCTCTTTATGACCGAAGTTCTTGACGCTGTACGCCCGTCCAATAATCAGTAGGAAGGCGATCAGCCCGCAGGTGACGTGGATGGCGTGGAATCCGGTCGTGAGGTAGAACGCGGAACCGTACGGGTTCGACGAAAGAGTGACGTGTTCGCTCACCAGCGTCGCGTACTCAAAGATCTGGCCGGTGACGAAGACTGCACCCAGAGCGTAGGAGAGCATGAACCAGCGGGTGAGACCCCACTGACTGAACTTCCATCCGGTGGACCGCGGTTGCAGGCGCTCGGCTGCGAATACGCCGAACTGGCAGGTGACGGACGACAGCACCAGGATGAGCGTGTTGATGAGGGCGTAGGGCACGTTGAGGTGCGGGGTTTCTGCGGCCCACAGCTGTGGGGATGTCGAGCGCAGGGTGAAGTAGATGGCAAACAAGCCGGCGAAGAACATCACCTCGCTGCCAAGCCACACGATTGTTCCCACCGCGACAACGTTCGGTCTGTTAACGGCTGGAGCCCCGACTGATGGAGTAAGAGAGGTGCTGGTCACGTCTCCCATTATGGTCGATTTCGAGACCGAGTTTTCTCATTCTTGCGGCCAGTCTGTGCCTTCATCCGGCCAATCCCGTCGTTTCCGAGTCGATAGGATCGCAACTATGCCCTCGGAAATCACCTGGCCCGCTCTTCTTAGCTCACTTCTTCGGCGGGAGGACCTCAGCATCAATGAGGCGACCTGGGCGATGAGGCGCGTCATGCTGGGTGAAGTTACGCCAGCACAGCTCGCGGGTTTTCTCGTGGCGCTAAATGCCAAGGGGGAGACCGTCGGCGAGATCGTCGGCTTCCGCGATGCGATTCTTGAGCACGCCCTGCCCCTCAAAGTCGATCCGATGGCGCTGGACATCGTTGGTACCGGGGGAGACCGGTTCGGGACCGTGAATGTATCGACTATGGCGTCGATTGTGGCCGCGGCATCCGGCGTTCCGGTTGTCAAACACGGCAACCGTGCGGCGAGTTCCAAATCGGGCTCTTCTGACGTGCTCGCAGCACTGGGCGTGAACCTCGATCTTCCGCCGGAGCGCGTCGCCGAGGTGTTGGATGACGCTGGCATTACCTTTGCTTTCGCGGCGTTGTTTCACCCAGGCTTTCGCCACGCGGGCGCTGTTCGGAGCGAGCTGGGTATCCCGACTGTCTTCAATTTTCTTGGCCCACTGTGTAACCCGGCCAGGCCAGAGGCAAGCGCCGTCGGGGTGAGCGGGCTGGACAAGGTTCCACTCATCGTGGGTGTTTTCCAAACGAGGGGCGCCACAGCTCTCGTATTCCGAGGGGACGACGGCCTTGATGAGCTCACCACAACCGGACACAGTCACATCTGGGAGGTCTCGCGCGGAGCAGTCACCGAACACGATCTGGATCCGCTCGATCTCGGAATCAAGCGCGTGGAGGTTTCCGCACTCGTTGGCGGCGATCCCGCACACAATGCCGCGGTCGTGCGCTCAACGCTGGTGGGCGAATCCGGACCGGTGCGGGACATCGTGCTTCTGAATGCGGCCGCTGGTTTGGTCGCATACGATCTGGCGATGAACCCTGCGCACGTGCAGGATTCTATCGTTGATCGATTCAGTGCAGCCATGGCCGTTGCGGCCGAGTCTATTGATTCCGGAGCGGCCACAGCAAAACTAGAAACCTGGGTTGCCGCGACACACAACGGCTAGTCGATGTGAGAAGTGAGTTTCTGTATCGCAGGGCAATCACTTACTCGTGCGCTGAGCGTCACTTAAGCAGCGTCGACGTAGAACCAGCGACCGTGCAGAGTGGCGAATCTGCTGGTTTCGTGCTGTTCTCCTGGCCCGCCGGGGGAGCGGTAGTACGCCCGGAACTCGACGGTTCCCGAGTCGGCGAGCATCCCACCCCCTGTGACGGCAATGATGTCGAGCCGGTACCACCGCAATGACAGATCCAGCTCGAGTGTGGAAGGCCTAGTGGCGGGGTGCCAGGTTTCGAGCAGGTAAGAACTGTCGCCCACGGCGAACGCCGAAAACCGTGACCGCATGAGTTGTTCCGCGGTCGACGCGCTCACTGCGCCACGGTGGAGCGCACCGCAGCATTGGTCGTAGGGGACTCCGCTCAAGCAGGGGCAGCGGGAGTGAGCTGCTGGGGATGGGACCACGGATGACATCCGATTCAGGCTAGCGAATCTGAGGATTGGATGCTGTGATCAGGTGTATCAACGGGAGAATTCCCAGTGTTAGCCTCGGCTGATGGCGGATACCAGCGGGCTGAGCGTGCGCGAGGCACACGCTTCTGACGCAGAGAGTATTGCTCAAGTACAGGTTAGAGCCTGGCGTGAGACCTACTCCGGTGTGCTCGCAGATCAGTACTTCTCAGCAGCGGCGCTGCTGCGACGAACGCAGTTCTGGAGCAGGTATCTATCGCTTGAGCCTAAGCCGGGGCGCGTTGTTATTGCGGAATCTGGGGGAGAGGCGGTGGGCTTCGCTAATTCGGGCGCGGCTCACGGACCCGACGCCGAGCATGGGTTTCCACCAGTCCGGCCGCTCCATCTCTTCTCGATCTATCTGCTGGCGACTGCCCAGAGGAGCGGGCTTGGCCAGTCCATGCTTGACGCCGTGCTCGGAGACGCTCCAGCGCAACTGTGGGTGCTTCGAGGAAACGATCGAGCGATTGCGTTCTACGCGCGGAACGGCTTTGTGGCCGATGGCGTGCAGTACGTCGATGATTCCGATCCCACGCTGGTCGAGCTGCGGATGATTCGCTAGCGTCGACGGACAGGCGGGGAGACGCGAGCGAGCCAGATCTGGAGAAAGCCAAGCGAAGCGCGTTTCGCTGTATTGACATAATGTTGATTATCAGCGGTTAATAATAGCGAGTAAGTGGGGTGCGCTTCTGTGGCCCTGTTAGCTCTGCTTGGCGAGGAACAGTTCAATAGCTTCTACGACGAGCGCGTGATCGTCTTCCTGACTGAGGCCGGAGACGGTCACAGTTCCGATCGCGCCGGAATCCTTCACGTTTATCGGGAAACATCCGCCGTGAGCCGCATACAGCGTGTTATCGGCCCATGGTCGGGTTTCAAACGGCGTTCCTGACGATCTGTGGCGCAGGCCCACCAGGAATGAACTGACACCGTACTTGCGCACGGTGCGTCTCTTTCTGGCTACCCAGTCGTCGTTGTTCGCTGTGGTGCCCGAGAGCGCCGCGTGAAACAGCTGCTGGTCACCTCTCGTTATGTCAATAGTGATGCTCAGTCCCCTCTCGTGGCCAAAACCCACCAGAATGTTGCCGAGCATCCACGCGTCTTCGTGACGAAAACGCGAAAAGACCAGGCGCAATTCTTGGGCTTCGACTTCTGCCATCAGCGCGTCGGTGTTCTCGGGCATGACTCTCCTTTTCGGGGATTCTCCCCGGATCAACACGAGGGCAACTGGCCTCTGATGAGGTTCACGAGCTCATTAGGTTCGTAGCGCTCGTCGGTGGAGAGCAGTTCGGCGAGGCTCCACCACCTGGTCTCGAGCACATCCGTCTGCTCCCCCGGTGTCCAGCGTTCGTGCGACGGATTAAAATGCGTGGTGCGGAGAACGAAGTACTCGGCGTACCCGGTGTCGTGGTCTCCCCCGGTGTACTCCGCTGCAAAGGTGTGCGACCACACCGCGTTACCAAGATCGTTCCGGTCTATGCCTGTTTCCTCGAAGAGTTCGCGCCGTGCGGCTTGCGCATGAGTCTCGCCGTGCTCGACGCCGCCACCGGGCGTGATCCATCGAGTGGGTTCGTTCGGTACGAAACCTTTCGTGAGAAAAAGTAGAATTCGGTCGTCTTCGTCGAAAACGAGGATCCGAGATGTGCGCCGATGCCGTCCGATCAGGTGTCGGTCGTTGAGGTTCTCGTTCATGATGCGGATGCTCAGACGAAGTCGCTGACGTCCCCGACGTAGCGAGTATGGTCTGCCGGGATCGCCTCCACTGCGGCGAGTGCTATTTCGGCAGCAAATTCTCCGACGTTGTACAGCCGCCCTGCCGCCTCCTTGCGCGCACCGATTGCACCCGGGTTTGCGCGCTCGAGCAGGGTCGCGGTGATGGTGCCCTCGATCATGTCGCCGGAGACGACGACAAACTCGATGCCCGCGTCGTCTAGGCGAGGAATCTGCGCGCGAAGAGCGTCTTCGCCCGCCCGCTTGCTGAGCGCGACGGGCAAATACTCTGGCATTGTCTCGACGGTCTTGATGAAGTGTGCCTGGTGACTGGTAACGAAAACGACGCGAGAGCCGGGTGCCAGTAACGGGATAGCGCTCGTGAGCAAGTTCACCTGAGCATCCCGGTTCAACTGCATGGCGTAGTCCTCGGCCATGCCAGCCTCCATGCCGCCAGACGCGTTGAGCACGAGAATGTCGAGACCTCCCCAGGCGTCGGTCACCGTGTCAAACATTGCGGTGACGGATGTCGCATCGGTGAGGTCGGCGCCCACGGCGATGGCGGTACCACCCGAGGCTTCGATCTTCGAAACGAGCTGGAGTGCGCGCTTCTCCTTGTTCCGGAAATTAATGACGACGCTGGCTCCCGCATCCGCCAAATAGGCGGCCGTGTCTGCGCCAATTCCCCGTGAAGAGCCGGTGACCAGTGCGCGCTTTCCTGACAGGGAACCGGGGGCGAGAGGATTGGTCACGTGGTTCAACTCCAGTTGATTGGTGGTACGGGTCAGCGGGACGGGCCGCACAAGACGAGACCCGCTTTTCCGAGAATAGCAACAACCACCGCAGCTACCGGTTAGTGATGATAGTTTCGTTAACGACACAAGGGGTGCCAACTATGCCAGTTGATTTTATTGTGAGTTATGCCTGGCTCTTGTGGCTTGGGCTCGTTCTGATCTTTGTGATCGTCGAAGTTCTCACGGTCGATTTCACCTTTCTTATGATCGCTCTCGGCAGCCTCGGCGGTCTGGCCAGTGACCTCCTGGGAGTACCCGTCTGGGGCCAGATCATCATCGCCGCAGTGTTGTCGGTGCTGCTGCTGTTCTTGGTCCGACCGTGGCTCAAGCGAGTCCTCGAGCGTGGCAGCGATCGAACTCCGACCAATGTGGATGCACTCCTCGGCATTGCCGGTGTGGTCACCACCGAGTTTGTCGACGGGCAGGGGCACGCAAAACTTGCGAACGGCGAAATCTGGACCGCGAAGCTCTCCCGAGGCAGCCAGGAACAAACAATCGAAGTCGGCGATAACGTCGTCGTCACCGCAATCGACGGAGCGACCGCCATGGTTATGCCGTCCGGAAGGAACGCACAATGAACGATGGGCAAATCTTCGGACAGGTAGTGCTGATAGGCGTGCTTGTCATCATCGCGATTTTTGTGCTGGTGATTCTGTTCCGCTCGATTCGCATCGTGCCGCAGGCAACGGCCGGCGTGGTCGAGCGCCTCGGAAAGTACCACAAGACACTTCTGCCGGGGCTCAACATCCTCGTACCGTTTATTGACCGGGTGCGCCCGCTCATCGATATGCGCGAGCAGGTCGTCTCCTTCCCACCGCAGCCCGTGATCACAGAAGACAACCTTGTAGTCTCGATCGACACCGTCGTCTACTTCCAGGTGACGGATGCCCGCGCGGCCACCTACGAGATCGCCAACTACCTTGGCGCCGTCGAGCAACTGACCACGACGACCCTTCGTAACGTGGTCGGTGGGCTGAACCTGGAGCAGGCGCTCACCAGCCGAGACAACATCAACGGCCAGCTGCGCATTGTGCTCGATGAAGCCACCGGCAAGTGGGGCATCCGCGTCGGTCGCGTCGAGCTCAAGGCCATCGATCCGCCCCTGTCTATTCAGGACTCGATGGGGAAGCAGATGCGTGCTGAGCGTGACAAGCGTGCTGCGATCCTGACGGCAGAAGGAACCAAGCAGGCCGCCATCCTTCAAGCCGAGGGCTCGCGACAGGCCGCCATCCTCGAGGCTGAGGGCCAAGCCAAAGCTGCGGTGCTGCGAGCCGATGGTGAAGCGAAGGCGATCACCACGGTATTCCAGGCAATCCATGATGGTGATGCTGACCCGAAGCTTCTCGCCTACCAGTACCTTCTGACGCTTCCCAAGCTTGCGGAGGGCGAAGCGAACAAGTTGTGGATTATCCCCTCTGAATTCACTGAGGCGATGAAAAGCGTTGGTTCTGGGTTCTTTGGTAATAAGGGTGCAACGCCTCCGTCCGCTTAACCGCGGTTACTTCTCGCCTGCTCCCCCGCGTGTGCTCGCACATCGGGGGTTGGCGATTGACGCGCCAGAAAATACCCTTCTGGCGTTTGCGAGGGCACTTGCACTCGGCGTTTCACACATCGAAACGGATGTCCACGCCAGCAGCGACGGTGTGGCTGTCATCAGCCATGACTCCGACCTGGCGCGTCTCACTGACCGACAGGGGCTGGTGAGCGCACTGACGCTGGCTGAGCTCAGGCGTATCGATCTGGGTCATGGACAGTCGTTTGCGAGTCTTGCCGAAGCGCTCGACGGATTTCCCGAGGCGCGATTCAACATTGACGTGAAGTCCGACGATGCGGTTGGCCCGACTGTGGAGGCCATTCGTTCGGCAGGTGCAACCGCACGAGTGTTAGTGACCTCCTTTAGTGAAGCTCGACGGTCTGCCACTGTGCAACAACTCCCCGGGGTGGCGACGTCCGCATCGGCGTCAATGTTTGCCAGGGCGCTTGTGTCCGGCAAGCTAGGCCTGTCCCGCGCGGTGCGATTCGCCCTGCGAAACGTTGACGCTGTGCAGATACCGGAGCGCGCTGTCGGGCTGAATGCCGTGACGCCGCGAATGCTGCGATTCCTCCACAGCGCCGGTGTTGAGGTGCATATCTGGACGGTTAACGACGTTGATGCGATGATCCGCTTGCTCGATCTCGGCGTCGATGGTCTCGTGACCGATCGAGCAGATCTCGCATTGCATGTCATCCGGGCCCGTGGTTAACCCTTAACAGTCTGTGAACCCGCTGGGAATGGAGCGATGCGGAAAGGTTCTACCCAGCTTGGTGGTTTATAACTTTGAATGCATCGCGAGAAGGGACCACACAATGGCGGATCGCAGTTTGCGCGGAATGAGGCTCGGATCCCAGAGTCTGCAGAGTGAAGAGGGCGTGACCTTTTCTCCGCGAAAAAAGAGTACTTACCAGTTGGCCGATGGGTCGACCTTTGAGGTGACCTTCTCTGCTGACGCAGAGATCCCCACCCTGTGGGAGTCGCCCAAGAGTGGCCACGAGGGCCGCTTGCTCGACGATGACGGACGTCAGGTCGAAATGGAAGCCGTGGACGTGAAGGTTCCCCGTAGCCATTGGGACATGCTGCTCGAACGACGCACTCGTGCCGAGCTAGAGGAACTGCTGCAGGAGCGCCTCGACTTCCTCCGCACCCGCCGAGGCCAGCAGAAGATCGGCGCGTAAGCGCGGTCTCGGTGGCTTCGCTATTTCCTCGCCGCTGATATACGGCTGGTAATTCCCCAGACCGTCACCCTCAAGAGCGCCTCTGCGACTATGCCGAGGTGCATCTTTGAGCGACCCGCGGCGCGCTCGACAAAAACAATGGGATGCTCAGTGACCTGAAGATCGCTGAATTCGATGCGCCACGCAACTTCCACCTGGAAGCAGTACCCCTGGGACGAGACTGTGGACAGATCGAGCGAGCGCAAAGCAGTGGCGGTAAACACGCGATAACCGGATGTCAGGTCACGAATGTGCGATCTCAGCATCCGGCGCGCGTAGCTGTTTCCGGTGCGGGAAATTGCCTGGCGCATCCACGGCCAGTTGAGAACGCGGCCACCGGGAATCCAGCGCGAGCCGATGACTAGATCAGCGCCGTCCCGCGCTCTGCGCAGCATGTGCGGCAGCTCAGCAGGGTCGTGCGACCCATCGGCATCGATTTCAACCACGTATCTGTAGTCGGCAGAGAGCGCCTCAGCGAACCCCGCGCGATACGCAACGCCCAGGCCCTGCTTGAGGGTGCGGTGCAGCACGCTCAGGGCTTGGTCCTGAGCAGCGAGGGAGTCTGCCAGCTGGCCTGTGCCATCCGGGCTGTTGTCGTCCACGATGAGGATGTCCGCTTCAGGCACCGATTGCCTGAGTCGACCGAGAAGTTCCGTGAGGCTCTCGATCTCGTTGTAGGTGGGAACGATGATCACGACGTCAGCCACGGCGACTCCTCGCCCGCTCTGCCCAGCGGAGAGCGCAGCCCACGGCGAGCCCGGCAAGACCGAGGCCTCCCACAAGCCACTCGATCGCTCGGCCAAAGAGCATTGCGGGAGTGATCGTCGTGCTCAGCGGAACGTTCTTGAGCATGGCGCCGGCGGTGTAGTCGGGAAGCTCAGCGATCGTGTGCCCGTCGGGCGCAAAAATGGCGCTCATCCCCACCGTGGAGATGTTGACGACGCTTCGGCCGGTCTCGATGGCGCGCAGTTTGGCGATGGCAATCTGCTGGCGAGACTCGTCGCTGTGACCGAAGTCGGCATTGTTCGTCGGAGCGAGAATAATCTGCGCTCCCCCATCGATCATCTGATGGACGAGCGAATCGTCCACGATGTCGAAACAGATCGCAACACCCGCCTTGATGCCGTTGATGTCGAAGACATTTGAACGCTGTCCGAAGGAGTAATCGCGCGGCACCATAGCGAGCAATTCGGGTGCGAGCGGATACCAGAATGCGCGGTCGGGCAGGTATTCCGCGAACGGCACCGGATGGATCTTGTCGTACTGCTGGACCGAGCCCTTGCCGGCCTCCCACAGAAGCAGGCTGTTGAAGGTTCGGCCTTTCGAGTCCTGTGTGATCGTGCCGGTGACCAGCGGCGCGTGCATCTGTTCCGACACGAAGTCCAGTGTCTGCGCCGATTGCGTGTTGCGCAGCGGGTCAACGTCGGCGGCATTCTCGGGCCAGACCACGACATCCGCCTTCTTGCCGAACAGCGGCACTGTGGCCTGCAGATGATCGTCGAGAGTGGTGCCGGGCGGATGCTGGGCGAAGAGCCCGGCATCCGCGTTGCCCTGCACTGCGGCAACCCTCATCGACGCAGAGGAAACAATCGGCCATGCCGGGACCGCGACAAGGAGAAGCAGGGCACTTGTCGCCAGGATCGCTCGCATGCTCCAGGCGAAGTTCGTTTCGAGAACGACGACCAGGACGAGTGCGCTGAACCAGGCCAGCAGGAAGCTTAACCCGGAGACTCCCACCCACGAGACCAGCGAACTGAACGGGCTGTCTGACTGAGAGAACGCAAGCCTCCCCCAAGAGAAACCGCCGTACGGCCACACGGCAGATACAGCCTCCCGTAACGTCCAGAGGCCCGCGAGAACGAGAGGCACCCCCGTAATGCGGCTTGCGCGACCGCTCCAGACCAGCGGCAGAAAACGCCAGGCCAGAGACATCAGCATTGCTCCGATAGCGAAGAATATCGACTCGAGGCCGGCCAGTGCGAGCCACGGTATCGGACCCAGATACACCGTGAGCCAGAAGATGTGGCTACCAAAGAACGCGAAACCGGCGATGAACCCGATGAAAAGTGAACCGGCCACACTTCGGCCGCGGAACGCCCAGAGCATGACGGCTGTCCCCACGAAAATGAGCGGCCACCAGCCGAGAGCGGGGAAAGCACAGGCATTCAGAGCCCCGCCAATGGCTGCGACTAGTGCCGACCACCACAGGGACAGCGGTGGTCTCGGTGATAGCTGCACTACATCAGCCTAGATTGTGCGCGCTGGAGGATTACCGTCACGGCTGCTCGCGCTCAGGCCACGCTCGAGTAGGCGACAATGCCACGACGAATGGAATCCAGTGCTGCGCGAGCGTTCTTCGCCACCTTCGCATCAGCGACCAGCGAAATCTGATCGAGCATATCGATGGTCTGCTTGGTCAGGCGTACGAAATCGCCCGCTGCCAGATCCGCATCGTTCAAGACCGTGTCGAGCCGTGCACCCTGTGCCCACCGGTTCATGGCGAGCGACAGCCCGGTGGAGAGAGGAGCGGTGCCCGGCAAGCGATGCTGCTGCTCTAGGTCGTCCAGCGTGCTCCAGAGCTCCGAGGTTTTTTCCAGAGCCGGACGGAACGCGCCCTTCGGAAGGTAACGGTCCGAGGGCTGGCCCTCGTCACGGCGAGGCTCGTAGACGAGAGTTGCCGCCATCGCGGCAAGCCCGGCTGGGTCCAAATCTGACCAGACGTGGCGGCGAAGGCACTCGGCAACCAACAGGTCGCGTTCACCGTAAATACGTCGCAGAATGGCTCCGTGCTGCCCGACTGTGACGGTTCCGTCAGCATCCTGCACGAGATAGTCCAGCGCGAGCAGCACTTCACTGACGCGATCGAAAACCCTGGCAACCGCGCCGGTACGCGACTTGATCTGCCGGGTCAGGTCATCCGTCTGTCGCTTGAGCTTCCACCAACGCTCAGCCCACCGAGCGTGGGTTTCGCGATCGCGACAGGCGTGGCATGGATGCTGCTTCAGCCTCCTGCGAAGCTCCGCGAGCTTGCGCTGACGCTTGTCGCGCTGAGACCCAGACTGCTGATCTCCGCGCAGCGCACTCTTGCGCTCGAGATCGGTCAGTTCCCGACGAATGCCCGAATACTCGGCGAAGTCCCCCAGATGACACTGCATTGACTTCGCATAGCCAGCGAGCGACTCTTCCTGGCTGCGCACCTTGCGTGCCAGGTCCACGACAGCCCGGTCTGCCTGGAACTGGGCGAACGAAGACTCAAGCACCTCGCGGGTGCGCTCGCGACCAAATCGCTCGATGAGGTTGATGGCCATGTTGTAGGTCGGACTGAAGCTGGAATTCAAAGGGTAGGTGCGCCGCGAGGCCAGCGAAGCCACGGCCTGGGGGTCGAGCCCCTCTTGCCACTGGATAACGGAGTGACCCTCGACGTCGATCCCTCGCCGCCCAGCGCGGCCGGTGAGCTGGGTGTACTCCCCCGGCGTTATGGGCACTCGAGCTTCACCGTTGAACTTCTCGAGCTTTTCGAGCACGACGGTGCGGGCCGGCATATTCATGCCTAGAGACAGCGTTTCCGTGGCGAAGACCGCCTTGACCAGTTTGCGCTGAAATAGCTCTTCGACGACTTCTTTGAACGCTGGCAGCATGCCGGCGTGGTGTGCTGCCACGCCGCGTTCCAAACCGCCGAGCCACTCCCAGTAGTCGAGGACGGCGAGGTCTTCGTCCCGGAGGGTGCGGCAACGCTCCTCAACGATCTCGCGGATCTCTTCGCGCTCCGCGGCGTTGGTGAGACGCACTCCAGCACGAAGGACTTGCTGCACGGCCGCATCGCAGCCGACGCGGCTGAAAATGAAGAAGACAGCGGGGAGCAAGTTCTTCGAATCGAGCAACTCGACCAGCTGGTCTCGGCTCATCCGGCCATTTTCGCGAGCCTGTCGGGCGTGGTACCTGCCCAGGTCGCTTTGCCGCCTGCCACCCATCGCGCGGCCGCCAGAAGCGGACAGACGGACCAACTCCGGATTAACCCGTCGGAATGTGGCGGAGGAATCTGGTGCGGCTGCTGTCACACTCGTTTCTGGTGACGCATCGAAAAGGTCGAGAAGTTTGCTGCGCACGAGAACGTGTTGATCGAGTGGCACCGGCCGCTCTTCCGACACGATCACGGCGGTCTCACCGCGTACGGCCTGCAGCCAATCACCGAATTCCTCCGCGTTGGAGACTGTCGCGCTCAGCGAGACGAGCCGCACATCCAAGGGAAGATGAATAATGACCTCTTCCCACACCGCCCCGCGGAAGCGGTCTGCGAGGTAGTGCACCTCGTCCATGATCACGTAGGACAGATTCTTGAGGAGCTCGGAGCCCGCGTAGAGCATGTTGCGCAGTACCTCTGTCGTCATGACGACGATGCGCGCCTGCGAATTGATGTTCGTATCTCCGGTGAGCAGGCCGACCTGATCCGGACCGTATTCCGCAAGAAATTCCTGGTACTTCTGGTTACTGAGGGCCTTCATTGGTGCCGTGTAGAACACCTTCGCGCGCGGATCCTGCATCGCCAAATAGACCGCGAACTCTGCCACGATCGTTTTGCCCGCGCCGGTCGGTGCGGCCACCAGAACGCTCGTGCCCGCTTCGAGCGACCCGCACGCGCTCACTTGGAACGGGTCAAGGTCGAATGAGAGCGCGCTACGAAAATCCTCTAGCCGTGGTTGGGCACGACGATTTCGGGATGCAGCGAAACGTTCGGCGGGCGAGAGTGGTTGCGTCATGCCGCAGCTGCGTCGTACTCGTTCTCCAGCGCCTTGGCGCGTTTGAGTGCAGCCCTGTCATGTAGGAAGGCGATACCGACCGCGATGAAGTACAACACGATGATCGGGACCGCCAGAAGGAACATTGACAGCACGTCAGCCGACGGCGTGGCGATGGCACAGAACACAATGATGACCAGAATCGCCCAGCGCCATGCCTTGAGGATCGCCTTCGCCGAGAGAATGCTCATGAAGTTCAGCAGGACGAGGAAGACAGGGAGGATGAAGGCGATACCGACGGCGAGGATCAGCTTAACCACGAAGCCGAAGTAGTCCTTCGCATCCAAGAAGTTTGCATCTTGATCGGGCACGAACGAGTTGAGAAGTACGAAGATGTGCGGCAGCACGAACCAGCCAGCCGCGCAGCCGCCTAAGAACAGCGGAACCGTCGAGAAGAAAAACCCGAAGATATATTTCTTCTCTTTGCCGGTGAGGCCGGGCACAAGAAAGGCGAAGATTTGGTAAAGCCATATCGGACTCGAGACGATGATGCCCACGAAGAACGCGATTTGGAGATGAAGGTCAAAGGCTGCGGTCGCCCCGGTGTAGTTGAGCAGGGTCTTTGCCCCGTGAGCCTTACCGGCGGCCAGAATTGGTTGACGAAGCGCGCTGAGAACAAAGTTACTGAGGAAAAAGCCGCCGATTGAGAAAAGCAGTATCGCGGCTGCCGAGCGGACAAGTCGCTTGCGGAGCTCGATCAGGTGCTGACCGAGAGTCATCCGGTCTCCTTTGCCCACGCCCTTCTTGTTGCGCGTGGCCATCGAGACTAGGACTTGGGCTTGGACTCTGTGGAGTCCGTCTGCTTGAGAGTCTCGGAGGAGGCGTCATCCGCCTTATTCTTGCCATCGTCGTCTGTCTTCATTTCATTCTTGAAGATCTTGAGAGACTGGCCGACACCCTTCGCCAGAGCAGGTAGCTTCGTCGCGCCGAAAAGCAATACAACGATGAGCAGGATGATGAGCACATGCCATCCGCTAAACGCATTACCGAGCATGAGGTCCCGCCCTTAGAACATTGAAACTTATGGAAGCCACAGTTTACCGTGGATTGTGCTGTGTTGCTTGATTGTGCGCTGGGAACCACTGCTTGTCTGCTGCATCGACGCGAACCAGTTCTTGCGCTCGCTGGATACTAGCGCTCATTCGCTCCCGTTTTCGTACCAAGGCCCTGAGCCGCACTTGTTCGCGTCGTCGACGCAGCTCTGCTCGATCCGTGAGGATAGCAATTTGTTGCCTCTGCGCGTCGAAGGTCCGGTCAGCTTGGTCGAGACGCGCGAGCTCGGAAGCCAGATGTTGCAATTCGATTGCGATCGCCTTGGCCTTGAAAAAGAGCGAGACCGCGAACAGCACAAGCATGGCCAGCAGGAGAAGGCTCAGAGCGACCCAGATCACGAGCCACGCCCACCAAGGCATGGTTCAAGACTCCTGGGCTGGATAGCGGGCAGCGCCTGCGGCGGCCCAGTCAGCCACGACCTGTCGTGCCTCGGACGGCGCTATGACGGTGACCAGCCCCGGCATCCCCGTTACGAGCCGCTTGAGGCCGTGGTAGTGGGAGACGCGGATCGTGGTGCGCACGAGTCCATTGTGTTCGCTGGTCTGCGCGTTCTCCGGAATGTAGTCGCGAAGTAACAGTGCGGCCGAACTCTCGACGTCGATCGTGACCGTGCGGTCATCCGCCGATCCCTCAAAGAGTTTTTCGGACAGGCTCACGTCATCCGCGTGGGAACTAATCGCTTCTGACGTCGTCTGCGGATTGCTGATGCGGTCGAGGCGGAATGTCCGCACGGCCTCGCGTAAGTGGCACCAGGCGCGCAGGTACCAGTCGGCGTCGAGAGATTCGATGCGCAGTGGATCCACCCTGCGATGTTCGTGGTCGCCTCGCGAATCTAGGTAGTCGAACTCGAGCTGCACTCCAGCGGCAACGGACTCGCGGATGATCGCGAGCGTCGCATCCGTCTCGGAATTCTCCACCGCGAGCTGACTGGGCGGTGCTGAGGCACCTCGGGACAGTTTGGTCATGAGCGAGGCGATGGCGGTGCGATCCGCGTGTTCCGGGAGTGCCGAGAGATATTGGAGGCCTGCAATGAGAGCGGCCGCCTCCCGACCTGAGAAACGCGGCGAGTCGTCGATGGCGACCAAGTGGGTAAGCACGATCTGATCGTTGTCTTCGAAGTCATCCCAGGCGAGGTCGAACAAGTCGCCGTGCTGGTACTGGCCCGTCTCCCCCGGTATGCCGGAGACGGCGATGAGGCGCACAGCATCCCGCACCTCCTGGACCGGAACCGAGAACTGGGCGGCAACGTCGCCGACGCTGATCCGTTCGTGGTCCATGAGAAAAGGAACGAGCGAGAGCAGGAAAGCGAGTTTGTCCTGCGCGAGAAGTGGACCTCGACGCTCAGCCATCGTTGGCTCCCGTCTCTGCTGCTGCCGCGTGCAGTTGGGCAACGAGCCGGAGTCGTGCGCTGACGGCATTGCGCAGTTCCTGCGGGGAGATAACGAGTACTTCCGGACCGTAACCGGCGAGCTCATCCGCGACGATGTTGGCATCGGAGTAATGCAGGAGCAGGTTGCCGGAAGCTGCCACCCTGGTTCCGCGACGCTTGTGCAGTCGCGTTGCCGCATCCGAATCTGGCGTCACTTCGACCTCAACGGTGTGAGCGTTCCATACCTGCTCGAGCTCTCCCAGCGCGATGCGAGTGTGATCCGCACCATCGGGCGTGAAAGTTTTGCCGGTCGTGACAACCTGGCTGACAATGCGGCGAAGCAGGAACGTCTTCGTGACGTTGGTGTCTGGTTCGAGCGCGTGCAGGTGCCACCGCCCCTGATGCTGCACGATCGCGAGTGGTGCCACCGTTCTCACTTTGGCGGCCGCCTCACCAGGCTTCAGGTAGGAGAAGCGTACGACCTGATTCTTTTCGATCGCGGAGCGAAGCGGTTCAAACGCCGCATCCCGCACTCGCAGATGAGGCACGTAGCCGAGTACTGGCTCGTCGATGCCCCCAAGCGAGCGCAGCTTCACAATGGCGCGACGCGACTCGGCCGACAGTGAGCCTTCGCGCCACACTATCGCCGCAAGGCCGAGGAGGGCGGTCTCCTCCGCGGAGAACGAGATGTCGCTCGGCAGTTCGTACGCACCGCGCGGGATGCGATAGCGCAGGTTCTGGTTGTTGCCTGCCTGGCCGGGCGAATCCAGGGTCTCCAGTGGAACGCCGAGCTCGCGAATGTCGTCTTTGTCCCGCTCAAACTGTCGTTCAAGGTTGGAATTGTCGCCCGATCGCGAGTAGCGCTGTCGATACCCCTGAACCGTGGACAGGATCTCATTTTTGGTCAGGCCAGTTTCGGTTGCGAGCAGCGCAAGCACGAGGCTAAACAGACGCTCCTCGACCGGAATTCTGGTCGGACTGGACTGAGGCACAAGAAAATCCTAGCTGTCAGGAAGTTGCGACACCCGGTCCGTGTCGGTCAGGGAAAACCTAGTTGGCTATCCCCAGAATATCGACCACGAAGACGAGGGTGGCATTTGCTGGCACTGCGCCACTGCCTGCAGCCCCATAGCCATCCTTGGGTGGAACGACGAGCAACACCTGGGAACCGACCTTCTGACCGACAAGACCCTTTTCGAAGCCGGGAACAACGCTTCCCTTAGCGACCTTGATCAGTATGGCCTGGTTCTTCGTCCAGGTGGAGTCGAACACACTGCTTTCTTTGTCCCACAGCACGCCCGTGTACTTCAGCACTAGGTTGTCGCCGTCAGCGACCTTCTTGCCTGAACCGGCCTGGAGCACGCTCACCTTGAGGCTCTTGGGGGCCGTTGTCTGCGGCACCGTGATACCTGGACGCCCGTTCGGCGCGAGCACGACAGTGGGCATTCCGGACTGGGGAGCCTGCCCCGCGCCGTTCGCCTTCGGAAGGAATGCCTTGGTGATGTCGGCGACGAACACCACGGAGCCTGGCGTGCCATCCGCAGTAGTGCCGCCCGTCGTGCCGCCGGTCTTGGCGGAGGTCGAGATGACCACGCGCGAGCCGACCTGTGAGCACTCGAGCCCGTGGCTGAGGGCTGAGAGGTCAGACTGGCCGAGGGTGATGAGGTTGCGGGCGTCTTTGGTGTAGCCAGTCTTGTCGATGACCTTGCTGTCCGCACCGTTCAGAAGCACTGCTTCGAACAGCACCGGCTGGCCAGCCACCAGCTTTGCTCCGCTGCCCTTGATGAGCGTGGTCTTCTGCGTGGTGTTGGACGTGATCGGCGTCGGGAAGTTGATGTCGGGCGCTGTGTCGAACGCACCGGTGGCCTTCACGACCGAGGAAGCATCGCCCGAAACCATGGGGTTTGTGCACCCTTGCGATTCGTTACCGGTGCAGGCGGTGAGAGCGGTCAAAATACCCAGGGTGGCGATAAGCGCGAGTGTCTTGCGCACGCATCCTTCTTTCCGTGACGAACTTGTGAAGTTTTTCAATTCTAAGTGGAAGGTTGATCGTGCCCTGACTCAGCACGTTTGGCATGCTCGGCTGCGGCTTGGGCTGCACGAGCGACCTTGCGCACTCGCTTTTGCGAGGATGTGCGCTCGCCGAGAGATCCGGGTGTCCAGGCTTCGACATCCGCATCGCTGAAGTCACTTTTGGAGGCGCGGCGCTTGAGCTCGGGCAGCACGACGCCTGGAGCGAGCCTGCGGGCGGTGAGGAGAAAGCCCGTGTGGCCGATCATCCGGTGGTCTGGTCTGACGGCGAGACCCTCGACGTGCCAACCGCGCACCATGGTCTCCGAGGACTCCGGGTCTGTGAACAACCCACTGAACCGAATGGCCTCGGCGACCCGAGAAAGTTGGGTCACGGTGGCGATGTAACAGACCAGAACACCGCCGGGGGTCAGAGCTTCTGCAGAGGCTTCGATGCACTCCCACGGGGCGAGCATGTCGAGCAGAACCCGGTCAACGGAACCCTTGGCAACGGATGTCGGCAGCGACTCGACGAGGTCACCGACGACGACAGTCCAGTTGGCTGGCTCCGCCCCGAGGAAGCTGGCGACATTACCCTGCGCGACCGCAGCGAACTCCTCACGTCGTTCGAAGGACAACAGCGTGCCGTCGTCTCCAATCGCACGCAACAGCCAGAGCGAGAGCGCACCGGATCCGACTCCTGCCTCCACCACCTTGGCTCCGGGGAAGATGTCTCCGAGGGCGAGAATCTGCGCAGCATCCTTGGGGTAAATGATGGCGGCGCCTCTCGGCATCGACATGACGAAATCGTTCAGCAAGGGGCGGAGGGCGAGGTATTCGTCTTCCGTGGTGCTGAGAACCACGGACGCATCGGGCAGGCCGATGAGCTGGTCGTGCTCGATCATGCCGCGGTGGGTGTGGAACACGCCGCCGGCTTCGAGAGTGATGGTGTTGAGTCGGCCCTTGGGTCCGGTGAGCTGCACCTTGTCGCCCGATCTAAACGGGCCACTCTGCCGCCGTTGGGCTCCCGCGCTCACGCGGAGACTCCGAGTGAGTCCCGGTAGACGTTGAGGAGGTCATCGAGGGTCTTGCCGTCGAGGGTGCCCCAAACCGTGTGATCCGGTCCAGACTCGATCGCTACGTGCAGCGGAACTCCGATGGTGGTGACTCCCGCGGCGATGGCGGAGGCCAGACCCGGTGGGGAATCTTCCAGAGCTACACACGCACTCGGCAAGACGTCTAACAGTTCTGCCGCCCGAAGGTAAGGCTCCGGATGCGGTTTGCTCTGCGTGACATCATCGCCCGCGACGATCACATCGAAGGCCTCGAAACCGATGGCATCGGCGACGTACGCCGCCATGCGGTGCACCGACATGGTGACGAGTGCAGTGGGGATGCCAGCCTCTCGCACCGCCGCGAGCAGCTCGCGGGCGCCGGGACGCCAGGGAACCTCTGCGCGCACTCGCGCGAGCACCGCGTCGGTGAGGTGGTCCACAATTTCATCGGCCGTGAGGTCAACGCCTCTAGCGCGGAAGATCTCGGCCGAATCCCACAGTCCGCTCCCGACGAGGGCAAGCCCGTCTTCGTGGGTCCAGGTGCCGCCGTACGAGTACACCAACTCCTGTTCGGCGCTTAGCCAGTACGGCTCGGTGTCGATGAGTGTGCCATCCATGTCCCACAGGACGGCGGCGGGATGCTGTTCAGTCACCGCCCGATTCTAGTTGGCGGGGATGAGCGTTCTATTCTTGACAGGAACGTCGAGCCGCCGAGGCTTGGCCAATGCGAGGGTATGCGAGTGAGCGACAGCGCAGGAATCTTGAGCGGTCGACTGTTAGTCGTCGCGTTCGAGGGCTGGAACGACGCCGGTGAGGCAGCCAGCGGTGCGGTGCGCGGTCTCAAAGACCAGCTCGACGTGTACCCGATCGCAGAGGTAGATGCTGAGGAGTACTTCGACTTTCAGTTCAACCGGCCGGTTTCGAGCACCGATGAAGACGGTAACCGTGTTCTGACCTGGCCGACCGTGACGATGTACGGTCCGGTTTCACAGCGGAAGAAGAAGGTCAAGCGCATCGCGGAGGACGCGCAGTTGGCGATGAGTGGGGATAACGGCTCCAATATCTACCTTCTCCTCGGCACCGAACCATCACGCGGCTGGCGCAGTTTCACCTCTGAGATGATGGCGACCGTGCGCGACTGCCGCATCAGCGGCATCGTCTTTCTTGGTGCCATGCTCGCCGATGTTCCTCACAGCAGACCTATTTCTGTTTTCGTGACGAGCGAGAATGCCGCAGTGCGCAAGCAGCTCGGGGTCGAACGCAGCAGCTACGAGGGACCGGTCGGCATCCTTTCGGTGCTCGGCCAGGCGGCGGAGGCTGCGGGCATTCCTACGGTGTCGATCTGGGCATCCGTTCCTCACTACGTTCACAACGCGCCCTCCCCCAAGGCGACGCTGGCGATCATCGACAAGCTCGAGGAGCTTATTGACGTGGTGATTCCCCGCGGAGAGCTGGTCAATGAGTCCGCGGCCTGGCAGAGCGGTATTGACGCGCTCGCCGGGGAAGACGAGGACATGGCCGCCTACATCGCGCAGTTGGAGGCAGCCAGAGACACCGTGGACTCCCCCGAGGCCAGCGGCGAGGCGATCGCGCAGGAATTTGAGCGGTACCTGCGTAAGCGTGACGGCGGCAAGGGCGACGGCCGCGGCGACGGCAAGTCTGACGAGCCTTGGCGGCCTAAGGAGTAGAGGCGCTTCGACAGGCTCAGCGGCCGGGGTTCAGAGTCACTCCGAGCAGTGCGGCGATGGTGTCGAGGTTCGTCACCGATGCTGGAGCGCCCGCTGCAATGGCTTCGTCGATCAGCGTCAGCGCGGCTGGGGTGTTGAGGTCATTGGCGAGGGTCTCACGCAGTGCGCTGAGGAGCGTGCTGTCGTCACTGGGAGTCGTGGATGCTGCCCACGCGGTCCAGCGGTCTAGGCGGTCCTGTGCCGTGGCGAGGGTGGCATCCGTCCACTCCCAGTCGCTGCGGTAATGCTCGGCCAGGAGAGCGAGCCGGGTGGCGCGTGGATCCACGCCCTGCGCGGTGAGCTGCGACACAAGCACGAGGTTGCCGAGCGACTTGCTCATCTTCTCGCCCTGATAGGCGACCATGCCCGCGTGTAGATAGCTGTCGGCCAGCGGATGCCCGCTCAGGGCGGCCGCGTGGGCGGCGCTGAACTCGTGGTGTGGAAACAGCAGGTCAGAGCCGCCGCCGTTGACGGTCA
>JBDTAD010000581.1:0-9619 GCA_039924815.1 Lacisediminihabitans sp. | reverse complement strand
GGCACGAAGGTCGGCACTGGCCAGTCGATCGAGGTCTACGTGTCGCTGGGTAAGAGTCAGGTCACGGTTCCGCCGATGACCAATCTCAGCGAAGCTGCTGCAAAGGCCGCGCTCGAGCAGCGCGGTTTGAAGGAGGGCTCTGTTACCACGGAGCACTCGCCAAGCATTGCGGCAGGGGTCGTCATCCGCAGCACTCCCGAGAGCAACACGTCCGCCAACGCGGGTGACACTGTTGATCTCGTGGTCTCAGACGGTATGGTCACGGTCCCGGATGTCCGGGGCATGGCGATCACGGATGCAAACAAGGCGCTGTCTGCCCTGCAACTTTCGGTCACCAACCAGGGTGACTCGAGTTGCAACACTTACAAGGTCTCTGCGCAGTCGCTTCCGCCGGGAGACCAACCTCAGCGGTCAGCGGTCACCCTTACCTACTGCAGCGGCGGGTAGCGAGCCTCTCGCTGCCACGTCGCCAGTGGCCTCAAGCGAGACGGGCTAGCTCGGTGTGCTTGTCGAAGTGCTAACGAGCGGACTCAAACCTTTGGCGGCTTCGCGTGCGCTCGGGAGCCCTGCGGCGGCGAGCCAGTTGGCGAGCATCACATACCCGCCCTCGGTCAGCACAGATTCCGGGTGAAATTGCACGCCGTATACCGGAGCGCTCTGATGTTTGAATCCCATGATGACGCCGCCCTGCGTGCGCGAGGTCACGACAAGCTCGGCAGGAACTGTCGAGTCGACGACCGCGAGGGAGTGGTACCGAGTAGCAGTGAAAGGCTGGGGAACCCCCGCATAGAAGTCGCTATTGTCATGGGTGATCAGTGACGTCTTACCGTGCATGAGTTCGTCAGCGTGCGTGACGGTCGCTCCCAGAGCTTCTGCTATCGCTTGGTGGCCGAGGCACACACCGAGTAGCGGTGACCCCGCGGCGAGCGCCGCGTTGACTAGCGGGATAGAGACTCCTGCTTTGCCGGGCGTTCCTGGGCCGGGCGAGAGCAGCACAGCATCGAACTCCGCGACGCGGTCTGCTGCCTCGTCGACGCCGAAGGCGTCATTTCGCATCACGGTCGTTTCGGCACCCAACTGCAACAGGTATCCATTGAGGGTGTAAACGAAACTGTCGTAGTTGTCGATCACAAGAATGCGGGTCATGTACCCACTGTAACTTCGCTTACGTTCACCCAGCCGTTGAGCCAGGGAAAGACGAACGCGACCAAGATGAACAGCACTATCGCCGTGAGCACGATCAACTGCACGATACGCCACCACACTGAACCGGGCAGGAGACGCCACAGAGCTCCGTACATACCTATCCCTCCGACGCCGCGGTCGCCGCAATTTCTGCGGGCGGCCCGGCGGATGCCGGCTGCCATGAATCGAATACCGCGTAGCCGATGATGCGCTCCGAAGAGTAAAACATCGGATTGCAACTCGTCATCGTCAGAATCCGGTCAGTTGGTGCAACACCTGGGCTTTGCGGAACAGGATCAATCACGCCAATCCCCGTCGGCCGCACGTATTCCAAGCCGCGAAAGTCGTAGGTAAAGTACCCATCGGCGGTTTGGACGTAAATCTTGTCGCCGACCCTCAGGTCCGCGATCTCATGGAACGGCGCACCGTGGGTCGTGCGATGCCCAGCAACAGCGAAGTTGCCAATCGCTCCCGGCATCTGAGTACCTGGATAGTGGCCGATGATCCCCTTGTCGAGTACGTCGGTTGTACTGACGCCTTCTGCAATCTGGCGGGCGTAGTCGGAGCCAAAGCGCGGGATATACATAATCGCGAACTTCGTCGCTTCCTTCTGCACGGCCGGAACAATCGGAGCGCCATAATCCACCACGGTCTTACCAGAAGCCGGCGCCTTAGTCGGCGTGGACTTCGCCCACGTCTTCGCCAATTGCGTCGCGGCCTTATCCTGCTGACCGCCGACCACGAGGTCATTGAGCCAGAGTTGCCATCCAAGAAAGAGAAAAACCAGTACTCCGGCGGTGATCAAAAGTTCGCCGATCAAGCCGAGGATGCTGAATTTCTTGCCGCCGCGCCCCCTGTGGTGAGAACGCGAGACCGTCATGGACTCGATTCTAGATGAGGAAACAACGGGCGAGGACGCCTGTCAGCAGGTACTCGGCTGGGCTTCTGAGCTTTCACGCTAGAATCTGGGCATGGCCAGATCGACTACTCCTACGAAGCCCGAACCCGCGCAGAGCTCTCGCTCTGGTGCAGATGCTCCGAACCCTGTGTGGTTCAAGCCGATCATGTTCGGCCTGATGCTCATTGGCCTCGCTTGGATCATTGTCTTTTACGTCAGTGGCGACGTAAAGCTCCCGGTCCCCGAGCTCGACAACTGGAACATTTTGGTAGGTTTCGGCATCCTCTTTGTAGGGTTCCTGATGACCACCCGCTGGCGCTAACCGCGGCCAGCATTCCGGGGGTACAACGATGTCCTCCACAATGTGGTCAATTACACAGCTGTAATTATCCCCAGTGTGGAAACACCTGTGGATAACTTCTATTAAAGGCGCGCGGGCATCAGCTGAATGCCCAACATGGTGAGCGCTACAAGGACCACAGCGACGCCGACCAGCAGCAAGATCTGGCTTGTTCGTTGATCAACGCGACGAGTGCGCATCATCACCCACGCGACTGCGGCGCCGACCACAAGGCCGCCCACGTGAGCCTGCCAGGCGATGTTGAGTCCGGGGATAAAGCCAATCACCAGGTTGAGCGCGATAAGTCCCAGCAGCGAGTTCCCGTTACCGCCCAACCCGCGCTGGATTACAAAGAATGCCGTGAAGAGCCCGAAGAGAGCTCCGGATGCGCCCAGAACCGGAATGCTTGGATCTATCAGCAATACGGCGAGCGATCCGCCGAAACCACTGAGTAGGTAGAGCACGATGAATCGCGTGCGCCCGAGCATCCGCTCGAGGATCGGCCCGAATATATAGAGCGAGAACATGTTCAGGCCGATGTGGATGAACGACGCGTGAAGGAACAATGCTGTGAGCATCCGCCACGGTTCGGTCGGAACCCACGGCGAATAGTCGATGAGGTACGCGGTCGCGGCACCGTTGGTCGGTCCGCCGGTCGCGTACTGCACGATAAATACCACGACGCACAGCGCGATCAGTGCGTACGTTGCGACCGGGGTGCCATTACCCAAAGCGATTCGTGTTGCCGTGACCACTGCTGGCTTGCGCCGAGGCGCGCTCATACGAGCTTCTTTGGTGCACTCAGGGCAGTGCACACCCACTGCTGCCTGTGTCTGACACTCAGGACAAATGGTGCGGCCACAGCGCTGGCAGAGAATGAAGCTCTGTCGATCTGGGTGGCGGTAGCAGTAGTTGGCCGGATTGCGCTCGGCTTCGCTCATGGTCGCGCCACGAGACTAGACCTCGTCGACGGTGATGCTCTGGATGATGACATCCTCGAGCGGACGATCGCGGCCATCCTTCTTCACAGCTTCGATCTTCTTCACAACGTTCTTCGACTCTTCGTCTTCGACCTTGCCGAAGATCGTGTGCTTGCCCTGAAGCCAGGTGGTGGGCACGGTGGTAATGAAGAACTGTGAACCATTGGTCCCACGGCCCATCTGAGTGCCAGCATTGGCCATCGCAAGCACGTATGGCTGGGTAAAGTCGAGCTCCGGGTGAATCTCGTCGTCAAACTGGTACCCCGGGCCGCCGGTTCCCTGGCCGAGCGGGTCGCCGCCCTGGATCATGAAGTCGTCAATGATGCGGTGGAAGACAACACCGTCGTACAGCTTGTCTTTGGAGACCTTGCCGGTTCCCGGGTGAGTCCATTCAATCTCGCCCTTGGCGAGTCCGACGAAGTTCGCAACGGTCTTCGGCGCATGGTTGCCGAGCAGGTTGACCTTGATGTCGCCGAGGCTGGTGTGGAAGGTGGCTACGTGAGTGTGCACAGACATTGGACTATTCTTTCACAGCATTGACGAATGTCTGGATCACACTGGGTGGCACCTGAGTGCAAGCTGACAATGAGTTGGCTGGCTCAGTGCCGCGTGAAACAATTGATCTTGATGTCCGATCGCCCTGAGGAGGACTCTGTGGGACTGTCACGTAAGCGTCAAAAGGAACTCAAACGACTGCGAGGCTCCGCTTCGGATGTGTGGGATGAGCAAAAGGAAGTGCTCGACCGCGCGTCACACGTGGTGCGCGAGGCCAGCCGACAACTTGCTGGGCTCAGCCGCGAAGAGGTAGCACCCCGGGTACGCGATGCCGTAGATAACCACATCCGGCCCAGCGTCACATCCGGACTTTCAGCGACGCGCAGTGCGGCCACTGCGACGCGCGAGAAGTTCGTCGACGACGTACTGCCCGCGGTCACCTCCGCGCTCAGCTCGGCTCTTGCCATCATCGAAGCGACCAAGAACCCACAAGTGCGCGAAGCACTCGCTCGGGTTGGCAAAGTCGGCGCGAAGGCCAGTGCCAAGGTTGTGCCTCAGGCAGCGAAGTCTTCTGGTCCTGGCCGGTACATCCTCATCGGTGTCGGTGTTGTCGCGGCGGCCGGACTGGCCTACGCGGCTTGGCAGACTCTGCGGGCCGATGATGAACTCTGGGTGACCGACGAGTCAGACGACGAAACGGATGCCGTAGCCAACTGATTGACGGTGATCGACGGCTTGGATTTCCCCCTCGCGCGAGACACGGACAGCAGCTCCGCTTCGGCCTCGAAGAGCTCAACAGCGGCAAGCGGATGATGAAGCCGCTGGACGAGCGGCGTCACTTGACCGCGCCTGGTGCGGGCGCGCGGCGGGCGCTATGCGAGCTGGAGGGCTGGCGCTAACTCACACATTCGCGATGGCTTTCACGATCACAAAGACCACGGTCACTGATCTGTCGGCCTGACTGGGACCGACCTCACGCGCAGACGACAACCAACCCCAACGATGTCGAGTTCAAGCTTTACTCAGGTTACCGGGGACGATCATGCGCGGCGGGAGGGTGTCCAACCGTCGCGCGGCACACTGTCGCGGAGGATCCTGGTGTACTGCTCCTGCGGTTCGTCGAGGACTCGAGCGGCCGGCCCCGACTCGACGACAGCACCCATCCGGAGGACGATGACATCATCGGCGATCTGCCTCACCACCGCGAGATCGTGCGTGACGAAGAGGTACGAAACCCCGGTGGAGTCGCGGACGTCTGCGAGCACGTTCAGCACATGCGCCTGGACCGACACGTCGAGCGCCGCCACGGCCTCGTCGAGCACGAGAATCCTGGGCTCCGGGGCGAGGGCCCGAGCGATGCAAGCGCGCTGACGCTGCCCGCCCGAAAGCTCGCTGGGCAAAGCGGTCCGCATCCGGTGGGGAAGGCTGACGAGCTCAAGCAGGTCTTTCACTCGTGCTTCGCGCTGCGCGCGGTCCCAGTCGAAGTGCACTTGGATAAACTCCTCGATGGCAGATCCGATCGTTTGCCGCGGGTCAAGCGATCGGTACGGGTTCTGGAACACCAACTGCACTTTGCGCGCTACCGCACGACGATCCTTCGCCCCTGGACGGGCCGCACGCGGCTCGTCGAAGATGCGCACCTCGCCTTCGGTCGGGCTTTCCAATCCGGCGACCATCCTCGCCACTGTCGTCTTTCCGGAGCCGGATTCTCCTACGAGAGCGAGCGTCGTGCCGGCTTTGAGCCGAAAGGAGACGTCATCGACGGCCTGGACCACGTCCTTGCGCACCCAACCACCGCTCAAGAAGGTTTTTGATAGGTGGACGGCCTCGACGGCCGGGCTCTCTGGCGTTGTCATTCGTATCGTCCCTCCCACAGGGAAGGGTCGGCGACAGGCAACACAGGGAATCGCTCGGAGATGCTGGGCCTGCATGCGAGCAGCGCCTGGGTGTATGGCTCCCGGGCCTCTCCCGCGCGCATCTCGGCGGGAGTCAGCTCCTCGACGATCCGTCCGCGGTACATCACAAGAATTCGATCACAGACACCGGCGACAAGTTCGATGTCGTGGCTGATCAGGACGATCGCCGCACCCGATTCCCGCTGGAGCTCGCCCAGCAGAGCAAGCACGTCTGATTGGGTCGTAACGTCGAGTGCGGTAGTGGCTTCATCGGCGAGAATGATGGCCGGACGATTTGACGCAACCGACGCGATCATGACCCTCTGCAACATGCCGCCCGAGAGTTCGTGGGGGAACCGTCGCATCACGTCGGACGCGTTACGGATTCCGACGTCATTTAGCCATTGCGTCGAATTGTCCCAGGCAACTCGACGCTCGGCCCTGCTGAGGCCGCGAGTTGCTTCGGTCATGAAGTCGCCGATCCTTTGCACCGGATTCAGTGCAGCGTGCGGGTCCTGGAAAATCATGCCCACCTGGGATCGCCGGTACTCGCGCAGTGCCGCGGGGGACATCGCTCGCACGTCTGCCCCTGCGTAACTGATACCTCCGTCGAGTTCGCTACCGTCCGGGTTGAGCATCATTATCGCTCGCACGGTCATCGACTTACCGGAACCTGACTCGCCAACGATTCCAAGCGCTTCGCCGCGGTTGAGGCTAAGAGAAATTCCTCGCAGGATCTCTGGCTCGCTCGCACCGGGTATGCGGAGCCTCAGACCGGAGACACGCAAAAGCGCGTCGCTCATTCTGGACTCCTTCGGGGCTCCGACGATAGCGAGTCACCGATTAGCAGGAAACTCACGACTGCGACGACGAGGAGTGCACCCGCAAAAAGGGCCTCCTGAGGGTGCCCCTGGACAATGCTTGATTGGCCTGCTTCGATCATGACTCCCCAGTCGGGTGTTGGCTCCTGCACACCTAGTCCAAGATAGGAGATGCCTGCAAGCTCCACCATTGCGAAGCCAAATGATGTGGTCGCTTGCGCGATAATCACGGGCAGAAGGTTGGGGACCAAGTGACGGAACCCGATCGCCCATGAGCTCAACCCGCCGACTCGGAGCGCTTCGACATAGGGCGAGTTGACCTCGCGGAGTGCGCTCGATCGCACTAATCGAGCAATGGGGGCGATGAATACGATCGAGACTGCGATCGCGGCTGGAACGAGACCCGGTGAGAAGACGGCGACTAGCACCAGCGCGAGCAACATCGAAGGGAACGAGAAGATCAAATCGATCACTCGACCAATCAGGGAATCGGGCCAACCGCGGTTCCAGGCGCCCACAATACCGAGAAGGCTGCCGACAATTGTGGCGAACACGACAACGATGAGTGGTCCAAGCAGCGCGGTTTGTGAACCGGAAATCAAGCGCGACAGGAGGTCGCGACCGCTGGAGTCTGTGCCGAGCCAGTGCTCGGGAGAGGGGGGCTGCAGCAACTGCAGCACGTCTGTCGCCCCCGGGTTATAAGGGGCGATGAGCCGGGCAAACAATGCTATCAATCCGAAAGCGCCTGCGACGCACGCGGGTGCCCAGAATCGAGCGGTGAGCCGCATCCTGCTAGCGGCGCGGATCTTGATCACGGGAAGCGTCATCTGGCCACCGCCCGTGTGCGGGGATCGAGGAGTGTGTAGAGCACGTCAACGATTGCGTTCATAACGAGGAATGCCAACATGATCAGGAAGCTGATGCTTTGCACGGTTGGGTAGTCATCGCGGGTGATGGCGAGGACGAGCAAGGACCCAATGCCGTCGAGCCCGAATGCCTGCTCGACGATGAAGGTCCCAGCGATGAGCGAAGCGATCGTCAGGCCGGCGATGGTAGTCACTGGGAGTAGAGCGTTGCGCACGATATGGCGCCGGAGAATGTATCCGGAGCCGAATCCCCGTGCTCGAGCGGTTAGTACGTGGTCGCGACCAGCCTCCTCGATGATCGACGCCCGCGTGATTCGCGCCATCGCAGCGCTCGCTCCGAGCGCAAGCGCGATCGCCGGGAGAGTGAGGTGATATAGCCGGTCGACGAATCCGTGTCCGCTCCCGAATACCGGAAACCAATTGAGATATAACGAGAAGATAGTAATCAAGATGATGGCAATGACGTACGAAGGAGTTGCCATGGCAACAGCAAGGAATGTCGAGATGCCTGTGTCGACTGCACGGCTGGAGCGGGCGGCCCACAGTCCCAGGAAGAATCCGAAAACAATCACCAGAATGCCGCCATACAGGACGAGAAAAAGTGTCGTTGGAAGCCGATCGGCCACCATGGACGACACCGAATCTCGGTAGAGGTACGACTCGCCTAGGTTCCCATGGATTGCGTTGCCCAGCCAGTGGCCGTATTGCACGAGGAGCGGCTGATCGAGCAGAAAGCGCTCGCGAAGAGCTGCGACCGCTTTATGGTTGCTCGACTGGGAGCCCAAGATCATGGTGATCGGGTTCCCAGGCGCCAGCCGAAGTAGCGCAAACGTCACAAACGAGGACACCAAGAGAGTGACGGCCATCTGCCCCAGGCGAAGGGCAACGAACATCACAGTAGCTATCCAGACCGGACGGCGCGCCGTGGGGACTGCTCCGGTTGACACGGCAAGCGCCGTAGAGGGGTCCATGAGGACCGACGCTAGGTCAACGAAAGGCAGATGCCGAATTGAGTGTGCACATTTCCGCAACGCGGAATTGAGTCGCGTCCGGGCCTGTCGTTGTCAACGCCAATCGTACGATTCGGCAACCGAGTGTTTCCGCATTCACAGAAGGAGGTTGCTTTGTCTCACACTGATCGCCGTGGCCGGCTAGCCCGTACGGCCCTCGCTCTCTCTACTCTCACGGTTATAGCGCTGCTCGCCGGGTGTTCGACGCCGAGTTCGTCTCCAACCCCAGGCGCCGGAAATTGGGTCACCACCACGCCTGCGGCAAAGAAGGCTGTCGATTCCGTCGCGTGGAATTTGATCTTGGAACCCGCATCCCTCGACCCAGCGCTTGCCAACAACTATGCCGAGAACACGGTGCTCTCGAACGTCTGCGAGAGCCTGCTCAAGATGGAACCGAACTTCAAAATCGATGACGGCCTCGCCTCGCTCCGCACAAACGCGGACCACACGGTACTCACGCTCGACATCAACCCTGCAGCCAAGTTCTCCGATGGCGCTCCAGTCACTGGGGAGGACGCTGCATACAGCCTGACGCGCAATTGGCAGCCGGTGTTGACCTCAAACTGGTCGAGCTATTTCAGCTCGGTGACCGGAATCAACGCCACAGGCAAACGGCAAGTCACGATCACGTTGTCGCACGCCGATCTATTGTTCGAAAAACTCCTCGCCACTGCTGCGGGTGCCGTCAACGAGAAGGCTCAGGTCGAAGCGGCCGGTGAAAAATTTGGTACCGCAAGCGCCCTGCCGACATGCTCCGGCCCATACAAGATCACCGAGTGGAAGCAGGGCTCCGAACTCACCATCCAAAAGAACGCCAACTACTGGAAAGGTGACCATGCCCTAGCGAACAAGATTGTTTTCACCTTCCTGCAGGGTGACGCGACCCAGACCACGGCGATGACCGGCAATGCAGTACAGGGCATGTATAACCCGCCATTTACTGCGCTTTCCCGGTTGGCTTCGCACGGCCAGGTTTTCAACGGCAAGTCCCTGCTGACCTTCTACGTCGCGCCGACAGCTAAGAAGGGTCCGCTTCAGGACCCGCGGATCCGTCAAGCCCTGTTCCTCGCGCTCGACCGGAGCGCGGTCGCCAAGACAGCGTTCGGCGGTGCGGCTGTCGCTGCGCAGA
>JBDTAD010000580.1:0-5809 GCA_039924815.1 Lacisediminihabitans sp. | reverse complement strand
AGGAAGCACAGCTCGTTGGCGTACTCGTTGCCGATTCCGGCGAGGTTGCGCTGCTCCTGGACGGCGACGAAGACGGGCACGGATGGGCCGGCCAGCAGCCTGCTGGCCGCTTCTGCGGCATCCCATTCGGAGCCGAGTAGGTCGGGGCCGAGATGGCCAACGACAGAGTCTTCGTCTGCGCGGGGCACCAGCTCGGTGATGCCGAGAGCAAAGCCGACGGCCTGCCACTCGGCGGTGTCGAGCACGGCGCGCGCCTCGAAGGCTGGCCTGCGCCACGGTGTCCCTGGCCGATACAGGTGCCAGGCACCCTCCATCTTCAGATGGCTGTGCAGGGTGTACTCGCCGATGCGCATCAGCAGGTGCTTGCCACGGCTCACGGCCTCGTGCACGGTCTCGCCAGTGAGGTCTGAGGTGGCGAAGTCGGGAACGCGCAGGTCGAAACCGGTGAGCACCTGGCCCTGCAGCGCGGCGTTGAGGTTGTGCGCGCTCAGCCAGACGGTGTCTCCCTCGGGCATCTGGCCTCCGTCTGAATCGAAACTTTCTGGAGAAACCCTAGTCGGCGCCGATGGGCATAAAGTCGGCGCATGAGTGCCCGCGATGCGACTGGCCATGACCTAGTGAGTGGGCCGCGGGGTCGGCGGCTCTGCCTGAATATGCTCACTACTGCGGACCCTTCGTTGCGTGCGCTGCTGTGGCATCCGACTACGACGCTGTGCATCTCACAGTGCTCGGCTATCTCACGACCGCGGGTCGGGCGCTGCCGGTGCGCGATTCGCACACCGTGCTCGCCGGCTGGAATCCCGACGAGACCTACTGGCTGACGGATGTGCTGGCCGAGAGCGGTGCGCCGTCTGAATGGCGCAGGGACGAGCGAGATGGATTCGCCTGGTCGGAGTCCAACGAGGTCTAGCTAGTGCTGCGCTTGGTGCTGCTCGGCATCAATCTCGACGAGTGCGGCGCGGTTCGCGACAACGCCGGCCAACACGATCGCCACGAGGAACACAATTGCGGCGGCAATGAGCACTCCGGATTCCGCTGCGGGTGGCACTACCGGGGTGAGGCTTATTCCCGCTATCACGACGGCCACGATCGCCCCAATCCAAGTGACCGGGATCGCCGCCTTGTGCCCCGCACGCCAGGCCTGGGCGCTCTCCATCACTGAGGCGATGCGGATGCCGACCAGGTGGTTGACCGGAATGCGACCGGCGGCGCACGCGTGCATGACCAACGGGGCAGCTAGGGCAACGACGATGATGACGATGGTGGCGACGAGCATGAGCCAAGGGTACGCTGCACCCGCGGTTGGCCGCGCAAAGACAGGATGTGCTTCAGACAGATTTACGCTGCGTGCGGTCTTGTTCGTGCGAGACATGGATGAGCGCAGCGCGATGGGCAAGCATGCTGCCGACAATGACAGCAGCCAGAAGAACGACGATTGCAGCAACCATGAATGGGGAATCGGCTCCGGCGGGAAATACGCGGCTGGCACTAGCCCAGGCCAACGCTGCACAGAGAACCGCGCCCACCCACGCGATCGGAATGGCAGCTTTGTGTCCAGCCAGCCATGCGCCTGAGCTAGCCATAACAGAGGGGAGCCTGATACCCACGAACTGGTTGATCGGGATGCGCCCGGACGCGCAGCCGTGCATAATAAGCGCGGAAACGACGGCCGCGATGGCGATTGCGATGCTGAAAAAGGACATTGGATCAGGCTACGCCGCGAGAAAGCGGACGATCTCATTAGCCGCGCAGGCGCAGCCCCTGCGGTGTCGTGCTGAAACCGGATGCGCTGAGTGCGGCACCGAGCGGCGTGCCGATGACGAACACGCCCTCCGCCTTCTCCACCTTGAGCTTGCCGCCGGAGCGTCGGATGCTGGCGGCGACGGATGCCGCTGCCGCAGCCAGAGTGGGTTCGTCGCCGCCGAAGGTGAGCATGGTTTTGCCACCGCGCTCCACGAACAGGGCGAGGCGCCCGTCAACGAGTACGACTAGGGCGCCCGCCTTGCGGCCGGGCCGATGACCCTTCTTGGTCTCCGCGGTGTCTTCCGATGCGGGCGTGTTCGACGGCCACGGTAGCGCCGCACCGTATGGATTCGCCGGGTCTGTTGCCGCGAGGGTGATGGCGGTCACGGGCGCTGTCGCGTCCGGCTCGCGTGTGAAACTGCGCAGCCGGTCGACAATGGCTCCGGTGGCAAATTGGGCGGCACCAAGTCCCTCGATGAAGTAGCCACGTCGGGCGCGCCCGGACTCCTCGAAGCTGCGCAGCACCTTGTAGACCAGCGCAAAGCCGCCGCGCACACCCTCGCTCGCGACGGCGCCACGGGTGACGACGCCGTGGCGCTCGAGCAGTTGCTCGGCCGTGGCGAGTGCACGAACGGTGGGGTCAGCCTCCGCGAGGGGCAGCAGTGACCAGCGCCCGGCCGCGCTCGGAGGACCGGACTGCGAGGGCAGTGAGGCCCGCATCCGACCGCGATAGGAGCGGCTACGCGTGACGGCCCGGGGTCTCACCGGTCCTCCCAGGTAAGACCGCAACGGTGCGAACGTGTCATTGGTGACCTGGCCGTCCCAAACCAACTCCCAGAGCGCACCGAGCAGTTCGCGGTCATCCGTGCTCTTCACGGCGGTTGCCAGTTGGCGGAAGAAGTACGCACCGCCGCCCGCGAGGCTCGCGAGAATGTCTCGTTGCAACTCGGTCGTCTCCGCGCCCGCCGGCTCGGCGAGTGTGAGAGGAGCGGACTCCGCTACGTGCAGACTTACCCAGCCATCGTTGCCGGGCAGCATGCCCGAACCAGACCAGAGCACTTCACCGGATGCCGTGAGCTCGTCGAGCATCACCGGCGAGTAATCCTTCACCCTGGCAGGCAACACGAGCGACTCCCACGCGGATGCCGGCAGCGCCACTCCCGCAAGCTGCTCGATCGCCTGCACCACGCCATCCACTCCGCGCAGCGGCTCGGTCACGTGCTGCCACGCCGGCAGGAACCGCCCGAGCGTTTCGGCATCCACCGGTTCGACCTCGTGCCGAAGCGCGGCGAGCGATCGACCGCGCAGCCTGCGCAGTACCTCAACGTCGCACCATTCACTCCCAGAACTGCCGGGTCGAAACTCGCCCTCCACCACGCGTCGTTGCTGGGCAAGGCGGCGAAGAGTGTCGAGTACTACGGCAGTCCCGAGACCGAATCGCTCGGCGACGGCCAAGACCGTGAAAGGCGCATGGGTGCGCGCGAAGCGTGCGATCAGATCGCCAAGAGGGTCGTCGACCGGCTCGATGAACGCGACGGGGATGCCGATGGGCAGCGGGGTCCCGAGCGCGTCACGAAGACGGCTCGCGTCTTCCACCACCACCCATCGTTCGACGCCGGTGATGGTCGCAACCATGAGGCGGTTTGCGCGCTGCAGCGGGTCGAGCAGTGCGCGTACTTCCGTGGCTGCGTTGGTCGAGCCTGTCGAGACCACACCTTGGCTATCGGGCCTGGGGATTTCGACGAGCTCTATCACCGGCGCCAACCAACTGCGCTCCACGATCTCCTCGAGCGAGAGTGGACCGAGCAGCCGCAGCAGGTCGACCACCCCCTCCACGTCGCGCGCGCGCCGATCGGGGGCGAGTCTCTGAAGTTCGAGCTCCGTCTGCTCGATGATGTCAGCATCCAGAAGCTCGCGCAGTTCAGCGCGACCGAGCAACTCTGCGAGCAGCGTCGCATCGAGGCTTAGCGCGGCCGCTCTGCGCTCCGCGAGGGGCGAGTCTCCCTCGTACATGAACGCAGCGACATATCCGAACAACAGCGAACGCGCAAAGGGCGAAGCCTGTTCGGTTTCAGCCTCAACAATGCGGATGCGACGACTCTCGATTTCTGAGGCCAGCGCGGTGAGTGCCGGCAGATCGTAGACATCCTGCAGCACCTCACGCACGGTCTCGAGCACGATCGGGAAGGTCGGATACTTGCTGGCCACGGCGAGCAGTTGCGATGATCGCTGGCGTTGTTGCCAGAGCGGTGATCGCTTGCCCGGGTTGTATCTCGGCAGCAACAGTGCCCGTGCTGCACACTCGCGGAAGCGGGCGGCGAAGAGCGCGGAGCCGCCGACCTCCTCTGTGACAATCTCGCGAAGCTCCTCAGGCTCGAACAGGAACAACTCGGCCCCCGGTGGCTCGGCATCGCTGTCGGGGATGCGCAGGACGACACCGTCATCGCTCGCCATGGCGGCGCCATCGATCCCGAATCGGTCCCGCAGCCGCGCACCAATCGCCAGAGCCCAAGGCGCGTGCACTTGCATGCCGTACGGAGAATGAAGGATGACGCGCCAGTCGCCGAGCTCGTCACGAAAGCGTTCAACGACCAAGGTTCGGTCGGTGGGAACGTGACCGGTTGCGGCTTTTTGGTCGTTCACGAAGGCGATGAGGTTGTTCACCGCTCGCTCATCGAGTCCGCCACTGGCGACGCGCTCGCGGATCGACTCGGCCGAGCTGGTCGAGACCTCTCGAGTGAACGCGCCAATCGCCCGGCCCAGCTCTGCAGGCCTGCCAATTCCGTCGCCCCGCCAGAAGGGAACCCGCCCCGGCTGCCCGAACGCTGGAGAGACGAGCACCCTGTCGTGGGTGATGTCTTCGATCTTCCAGCTGGTTGTTCCGAGCGCAAAGATGTCGCCGACTCGGGATTCGTAGACCATCTCCTCATCGAGCTCACCGACCCGCCCGCCGGATCCCTTCGACGGATCCGCTCCCACCATGAACACACCGAACAGGCCGCGGTCGGGAATGGTGCCGCCGGAGGTCACCGCCAAGCGCTGCGCCCCTGGCCTGCCGACGATGGTTCCCTTCACCCTGTCCCACACAATGCGCGGGCGTAACTCAGCGAACTCATCCGAGGGATAGCGCCCACTCAAGAGGTCGAGAGTTGCTTCATATGCGCTGCGCGGCATGTTCTGAAACGGGGCGCTGCGTCGTATGGTCTCGAACCATTCTTCGACGTCCACTTCGTCGAGTGCAACGGCTGCGACTGTCTGCTGGGCGAGGATGTCGAGCGGATTCTGCGGGATTGCCAGCGCCTCGATAAGTCCGGCGGACATCCGCTCGCTTGCCACCGCGGAGTGGATCAGGTCTGCCCGGTGCTTCGGAAAGATGATGCCACGGGAGACCTCGTTCACCTGGTGGCCCGCGCGCCCAATCCTCTGCAGTCCGCTCGCAACGGACGGGGGTGCCTCCACCTGGATGACCAGGTCGACCGCGCCCATGTCGATGCCGAGCTCAAGCGAACTGGTCGCAACGACGCAGCGAAGGCGCCCTGACTTGAGGTCGTCTTCGATGATGGCGCGCTGCTCCTTCGACACCGAGCCGTGGTGTGCGCGCGCGAGTAGCGGCGGGGCACCGGTCGTGACGCCCGATTGCCCAATCGCCTCAGCCGGGAACACCGACGATTTCGGAGCCTGCAGCTCAAGCCGCTCTGCATAGATCTCGTTCAGCCGCCCGGTAAGACGCTCGGCCAGCCGTCGGGAGTTGGCAAACACGATGGTGGAGCGGTGCTCAAGGATGTTGTCGACGATCTTCTCCTCGACGTGCGGCCAGATTGATCCCTGCGGTGCAGTTCCCGCCGCGGAACCCTCGAGCGGAGCCGCGGTACCGAGCTCGGTCATATCCTCGACCGGCACCACCACTGACAGATCAAACTTCTTCGTGGACTTCGGCGCCACGATCGTCACCGGGGCGCTACCGGCCAAAAACCGTGCAACCTCCTCGTGCGGACGAACGGTCGCCGACAGCCCGATCCGCTGTGCGGGTTTCTCGAGCAGCAGGTCAAGCCGCTCCAGCGAGACG
>JBDTAD010000579.1:0-4624 GCA_039924815.1 Lacisediminihabitans sp. | reverse complement strand
CACCCTGGCCATCGTTTGAGGGTCTGTCCGTCTCGCGAGTGGCCGAGGGCCTGGGAGTCGAATCCCTGCGCATTGACGGGTATGCAGAACTCACCGAAACGCTGAATCGCGTCCTCCCGACGCTCGCGTCTCGCAGCGAGCCGCTCGTGATCGAAATAACTATCGCGCCCGAGCAGACGTACGCGTCGTAACTCCCGCTGCACGCAGCCGCCACAAAGACAACGGCCCCGGTCGTGAGACCGGGGCCGTTAATCGTGCTGTGCGATTTCTGGACGGGTTAGCCCTCAAACGACTTCGCGTTGGCGTACGACGCACCCGAGAACTTCTGAACCTGAGCCGAGTCGACTGGAGCCCGGTCCGAGTTCGTCGTATTGACGGTGATACCCGGCAACATCATCGGAACCGAGAGGCCCTTGAGGTTATGCGCGGCATCGATCATTGCTTGACGAGTTGGCGCCTTCATTCCCTTGAACGTAGCCTCCAGAGTCGCACCGATCGCGTACCCCCATGCGCACTGAGGTACGAGTGTCGTGGTCACATCTGACGAGTACTGCTTCATATCACTCACGTACTTCTTGACATCGGCATCATTGGCGAAAGCCGGATCTGCCTGGCTCTTCGCGGATGCCGTGGTGTACACCGCCGGGTAGGCGTCAGCCTTACCCGGGTCAAGGATCGTTGCCTTAGCCGAGGTGTTTGACGGCAGGAAGACCGCTGGCAACCACCCCAACTGCTGCGCCTTCAACAGGGATGCCACGGTCAACGGGACCTGGACATCCGCAGAGAAGAACACGTCAGCCTTGGTTGCAGCGAGCTTCGTGATCTGCGCATCTACCGTCGGGTCAGTGACGTTGTAGGTGGTTTCGGCAACGACCTTCACCTGGGACCCCGCGATGCCCGCCTTGAGTCCCGCGACGTAGTCCTGTCCGACGTCGTCATTTTGGGCGAGGCTGGCCACTGTGATCGGCTTGTTCGCCGCCGCCAGGAACTTCCCGAAGGATTCGCCCTCACTGTGGTAGGTCGGCAGCCATCCGAGTGTCCACGGGTTCGCCTTCTGATCCTTGCTGAAGGCCGTGCTTCCCGACTGGAGGAACAGCTGAGGCACCTTCTCCTGGTTGGCAATCGGCATGATGGCGAGGTTGTTGCCCGTGCCTAGCCCACCGACGTCCGCGAAGACCTTGTCAGAGATCATTTGACGGAAGTTGGAGACTGCCTTCGCGGGGTCATACGCGTCGTCGTATGACTTGATCGTCACTTTACGCGTCTGGCCATCACCGAACTTTATGCCGCCTTTATCGTTGGCGGCGTAGAGGTACGCCTGCACGCCAGCAAGTGCGCAGGAGCCCGGTCCTGCCACAGGACCGCTGAGCGGCGTATCGACGCCCAGAGTGATGCTGGTTTTGGTGATTCCTGGATCATTGGCGGGGCCTCCACTGGGTGTTGTGGTGGCCTCGCGGGCACATCCAGCCATCCCCATGGCGAGCATCGCTGCGACTGCGACGACACTCGTCACCTTGCCTGCAGTGCTGATTGTAGTCTTCATTGACTTTTCCTTCTCTTTCTCTTGGTGCCCCCGAGAGCGAGTAGCGCTCGCGGAAGAATGTGATCTGATCAAGGACGTAGATCCGAACTGCCTGTGTCGCTGGGGTGTGGGTCTTTGAGCAGTTCGGCGGTGGCGGCCAGAATCGAGGGGTGACGAAAGGCCTCGTCTTCGTGATTGGCGCCGGCGACTAGAAGCAAGGTGCTCTCCGTGCCTGACGCAAGCAGTGCCTCGTGGAGCAACACGCTTTGCTCGTGTGGGATGAGACCGTCGCGATCTCCATGCACGAGCAGAAACGGTGGGCCCGCGTGGTTCGCGTACGTCGTCGGACTTGCCGCTCGCGCGGCATCCGGTGCATCACGCACGTCACCCACGCCGAGCAATAGCGCCTGCGCGGGTGTCGCGTTGGGTGCGCGCCCGGCCATGAAAGAGGGCCGGGGCACGGACGAGTCCGCCGGCCGTTCAGCCAAGGCGATGAAATCCATCGGCGCGAACCACGCCACAACGCTGCCCACCGAGCTGTCCCGATCGAGGTTGCCGCCAACATCCCCCTCAAGCTCACTCAGACCAGCAGTCAGACCAAGAAGGGCGGCGAGATGACCACCAGCGGATGCTCCCCACGCGCTGATTCGAGTGCCGTCGAGTCCGAGCCGACCAGCATTGGCTCGCAACCAACGCACAGCACCCTTCGCGTCGTGCAGCTGCGCAGGCCAGATGGCTACGTCCGTAAGACGGTACGACACGCTGGCGACCGCCACACCGTGGGCGGCAACGGGCATCAGCCGCTCGGCGGCGAGATCCGCGCGGCTGCCGCGCGCCCAACCACCCCCGTGAAAATAGACGGCGATCGGCGGCGGGTCCGCGGTGCCGCGAGGTATGTACAGATCCAAAGCCAGCGCGGACGCATCGTCGCCCCCGTAGCGCAGGTTGCGCATGACCTCGATGTCGTAGCTCATTCGAGATCAAGACCTGCAATGACGTCCGTGGCAAACGACGTCATGGACCGGAGCGCGTTGTCATACGACAACGACCCGAACGCGAAAGTACACATCAGATAGTTGATGCCAGAATCTGCGATGAGCTCGCGCACCCGTTCCCGAACGGTCGATGGCGATCCGGCCAGTACCATCCCAGAAGCGAGGCTCTTCTCGAGGTCAACCATCCCGTCTCGAGTGTGGTTGTCATTGTCGTGCCAGAGCTTCAGAAAGTTCCGGCGGTGGGTCGTGTGGGCTTCACGGAAGATTTCGATCGCTTCATCGTCCGTGGGTGCGATGACGATCTGCCTGCCCAGCCCCACGAGCGGATGTGCGACGTGCGCATTGAGCCTGGACGGCTCCGTCTTGTGGCTTTCCCACGACTGCCAGTACTCGTCCAGCGCAGGGCGGAAGCCAGCCGCGGTGCCGAAACCGATCAAGTTCATGCCCTGCTCGCCAGCCCAGGCCGCGGATTGCGGGTTCGACGAGGCAAACCAGAGCGGCGGATAGGGACGCTGAACCGGCGGAATGACGAGCGGAACGTCAATGTGGCCAAGCTGGGGGCCATCGTGGGTCATCCGCCCCGCGGACAGCGCGGAGGTAATCGCGGCTAGGGACTCAACGTAGATGTCGAAGGTTTTCGCCAGGTCAATACCGTAGAACCCCAGTTCATACGGCGATGCTCCCCGCCCCACTCCAACTTCGAGACGCCCACCGCTCAATTGGTCGAGCTGGGCAATCTCCTCAGCGAGCCTGACCGGTGAATACAACGGCAGCACGTACACAAGCGGACCAACCCGCAGTGTGGTCGTGCGCTGAATGACGGATGCCACCCACACGCTGGGCGACGGTGACAAACCCAGCGGCGTGCCGTGGTGTTCCGCGACGTGATATCGAGTGAAACCAAGGAGTTCTGCCTGCTCGACCAGTGCGAGCCTTTCCCTGTACAGGTCTGCGACAGGGATGCCGGACGCATCAAGATGATCGAAGATCCCGAACTCCATGCAGCTCACCAGCCCTTCGTTGATTCCGAACACGGCGTGCACAGCGGCAGCGTTGCGGCAAAGACCTATCAATAAGAGCGATACCACCATCGATGGGGGGCTGTTGTCAACACTTTTGTTAGCGCGTACCGTGAAAGCACATTGTCAGCAAAGGAGCGAGCACATGGGAAAGTTCATCATCCAGCCTCACGGAAGGCTGCAAGAGTGGGTTGCGGAAGAGCACGGATACTTCACCGAGGAAGGTCTGGACTACGAGTTCACGACCGAGCGTTTCTCGAGTGACACTAGAACAACCTCGGCCGTACAGTCGGCCGACGAAGCCTCGCACGAGCTCAAGAGCGGTGCACTCGAAGACATGGAAAGTGGTCGCGCCTGCGACGTTTCCGGTGCTTGCCACTGGGCCGTGAACGAAGCCGCCACCAAGACGAGCGGCAAGATGTGGGGCTCGGCATACTCTGTCTCACCGGCCGGCATCTTCGTCGCTCCGGACTCCAAGCTCGAGCGCCCCGAGGACCTCGAAGGGGTTCCGGTCGCCGTGGGTTACCACTCCGGTAGCCACTACTCCGCGGTTCAGGCACTCGCGTCCGTCATGGATCAGTCCAAAATCACCACCGAGTTCGCCGGGCTCCCCTACGACAGGGTGCGGCTCATGATGCGCGGCGAAGTGCAGGCGGCCAATGTCTTCGGGCCCCAGTACTACCTGCTAGAACAACTGGGATTCCGCAAGCTGCTGGACACCACATTCATGATGGGATTCTTCGTCTCCGACACCGCCGATCACGAGGACACCGCAGCTTACTTCCGTGCCCTCGAGAAGGCGCAGCGCGACATCGACCTGGAGCAGGAGCGCTACAAGAAGTACTGGCTCGATGAAATGCCCGAAGACTTCGCGGCTGTCGCCGACATCCGCCGCTTCGGACCGGGCGAGCGGATAGTGTTCCAGTCATACACGCAAGAGATGTACGACAACACTCAGGCCTGGATGAAGAAGTGGGATCTGCTCGACCTAGAGCTCGGGTCGGATTCCGCCTATGAGTCCGCGGTGCTTGTCTAAATTGCACAATAGGTGACGTGTCGTGGCCCATCAACCGCGATGACCTGAGCGA
>JBDTAD010000578.1:0-1891 GCA_039924815.1 Lacisediminihabitans sp. | reverse complement strand
CGACCGCGATGTCGCGCACGGCCTTGCGCGCACGGCCCTTCGCCGCGGACCAGTCGCTGCCGCCCATCTTGCTGAGCGCTGGCGCCTCACCGCCGACATAGCGGGTGAGCAGATCGAGCTGATCGGTCGGAACGTAGAGCTTGTCGCCCGGATAGCCGCGCTTAGACGGCGCGTATTCGATGAGCAAAAACTCGCGCTCGGTCTTCACCGGATTGCGCCCACCACTCGACACCTGACGCTTGACCAGTTCAACGAACTTGCCGATGCCGTGGGTCTGGTGCACCACGAAGTCGCCGGCCTTCAGCTGGAGCGGATCAACCACATTCTTGCGGCGCACCGCGAGCTTCTTGACCTGCCGTGCGTCGTAGCCGACCGCGCGACCGTAGAACTCGCTCTCGCTCAGCACGGCGAGCTTGATCTCGGGCAGTTCGAAGCCGTGCTCGACGGATGCCTTCAGCAGGTAGGCGACGCCGGGTTCGGCATCTGTCGGCAGATCTTCGACCACGCGGGCGGCGTAGCCGTGCTCGCCGAGCGCCTCGGCCGCACGGTCGACGAGACCGGTGCCCTGCGCGACGATGACAACCGACCAGCCGTTCTTCAGCAGGTCGCCGACGTAGTCGATGGCACCGTTGGCCTGGCCCTGAAAGCTCGGCACGGTGGTCGCATCGACACGGATGTAGTGCTCACCATCACGCAGTTCGCTCGTCGATGAGGTTTCGACTACCGCGCCGCCCTGCCCTTCGACAAGCTCAGGGACCGAGTCCGCACCGCTGTCGAAGCTGCTGAAGGTCCACCACGGCCGCGACCCGGCCGCGAGTCGCAGCCGGTCGAGCGTGAGAAAGTCGCCGGAGTCCAGGTCAATCGGAGCCTCGGCACCGACCGTCGCGGCATTCCATGCAGCAGCCAAAAACTCGCGGTTCGTTTCGACGAGGCTAACGGCCCGGCTCGCAACGCGTTCCGGGGCGAAGACGGCGATCGCCGCATCCGCGGGAAGGTAGTGCGTGATCGGTACCAGCCGGTCGACGAGCGCTGGGGCGAGCGACTCCATGCCGTCCACGGGGATGCCCTCGGAGATCTTCGCGAGCATCTGGGCGAGGCTCGGAAACTCGTGCTGCATCTCGCGGGCGCGCTGGCGAACGTCTTCGCTCAGCAGCAGCTCGCGGCTGGGCAGCAGCTCAATCTCGGCGATCGGATCGGCCATGGAACGCTGGTCGGCCACCGAGAACTGACGGATCTGCTCGATCTCATCACCGAAGAAATCCACCCGCCAGGGATGCTCTGCCGACGCCGCGAACACGTCGAGAATGCCGCCGCGCACGGCGAACTCACCGCGCCTGGTGACCATGTCGACCCGGGTAAAGGCCAAATCGACGAGCCGAGCAGAGAGAGTCGCAAGGTTGTAGCCGCGACTGCCCGCGATGAGGGTGACCGGCTCAATGCTCGTGAGGTTGTCGGCTAGCGGCTGCAACGCGGCGCGCACCGAGGCGACGAGAATAACCGGATGCTTCGCCCGTTCCTGCGGGGGATTTTGCTCCCAGCGCTGCAGCCTTCGCAGCGCGCTGATGCGTTTGCCCACAGTCTCGGCACTCGGACTCAGGCGCTCGTGCGGCAGGGTTTCCCAGGCTGGAAACTCGATGATCTCCGCGCTCGGTGCGACACTCGCGAGGGCCTCACGCAGGGACTCGGAGTCGCGGCCGGTGGCGACGATCGCCAGCAGCGCCTGCGGGCCCTTGCGGGCATCCAGCAACCCGGCGATCATGGGTGCGCGGAGCCCCTCGACCAGGGAAAAATCCACACTGCCGAAGGCGTAACCGAGGGCATTCTTCACCGTGTGGGCGCGCGAAAGTGCAGGAATTAAGCCCTCGAGTATCACCGGACGATTCTACGCGAG
>JBDTAD010000577.1:0-10593 GCA_039924815.1 Lacisediminihabitans sp. | reverse complement strand
GAGCGAGAACCAAACTCCTCCTCCCCCTCGATAAACAGCGCGAGACCGAGGTCAAAATCCGATCCAACGGCACCGACGAAGGCCCGGATAGCCGCGAGGTGCGCTACGACGCCCGCCTTGTCATCCGCGGCACCGCGACCGTAGAGCCGGTCGCCGCGCGCGGTCGGCTCGAACGGAAGAGAATCCCAATCGGTATCTGCCCCTGGCGGCTGGACGTCGTGGTGTGCGTACAGCAGGATTGTCGGCTTGCCGTTCTTGGCGGCACGAGTCGCCAATACGGCAGGCTGCCCGAGTTGCTCCGATTCGCCGATCGGCGCGCGCGCGATCGCGACATCGCCGAACACGTCCAGCTCGCGAACGAGACCCGCGACAGCATCCGCACTCTCGGCAACATGACGCGCGTCGAAAGCCTCCCACGACACTGAAGGGATGCGAACCAGGCGCGAAAGGTCCGCAACGGCCGCCGGAAAACCGGCCTGCACTGCGTCGCGCAACGTCTGGAGGAGGTCCGGATCGGTGTTTTGTGTAGAGGTCATGGAGGTAATCTTAAGCAGACATCTATTGCGAGGTACCACTATGGCCAAACCAACGTCGAAAAAGCCAGACGATGCCGTCGGATACGAGCTGAACACCGACAGCCTCTCTGCGGGCAAGGGACACCCGACGCCGACTCGTAAAGAACGCGAGGCCGCGAATCAGCGACCGTTGGTTCCCGGCGACCGCCGTGCGGGTAATAAGGCCGCCCGTGCCAGGATGGCTGAGTCTCGCGAGCGAGCGCGTATCGGCATGGCCAACGGAGAAGAGAAGTTCCTCCAGGCCAGAGACAAGGGTGCGCAACGCCGCTTTATTCGCGACCACGTGGAAGCGCGCTTCAGCGTGGGTGAAGCGATGATTCCGATCCTCTTTGTGATCATCATCCTGAGTTTCATCAAGAACCCGATGTTCCAGATCGTGTCTGTGCTTGCCCTCTGGGCATTCTTCCTGATCGCGGTCGTGGACTGCCTCGTGGTCGGCTTTACCGTCAATCGCAAACTTGCCGCCAAGTTTGGTACCGATCGAGTGCAGCGCGGCAACCGCTGGTACGCAGCAATGCGAGCGATGCAGATGCGCTTGATGCGACTCCCCAAGCCGCAGGTCAAGCGCGGGCACTACCCCGCGTAAGTCAGGCCCGCGTAAGTCAGGCCCGCATGATCGTCATGCGCTCAGCGCGTTCTTGCGCAGTCCGCGGTTGATCTGCCAAGCCCACAAAGGTCCTCGGTAAAGGAATGCGGTGTAGCCCTGAACAAGGGTCGCTCCGTTGAGCAACCTTTCGAGGACGTCCTTCGCCGTCTCGACACCGCCCACCGAGATAACACAGAAGCTCGTCGGAACGACTGTTCGGATGAGCTGCAATACAGCGATGGACCGCTCGGCCAGTGGTGCCCCGGAAAGCCCACCAGGACCTATGCTCTCGACAAGCTCGCGAGGAGCGCGAAGTCCTGCGCGGGAGATCGTGGTGTTCGTCGCGATGATCCCGGCCAGTCCGAGCTGAACCGCGAGCTGCGAGATTTCTACGATGTCCGTATCGCTGAGGTCAGGGGCGATCTTGACCAGCACGGGCGTGCCCGAAGCGGCATCCCTGACCGCCGTCAACAGTGGCGATAGCTTCTCCGTCGACTGCAGGCCGCGAAGACCCGGCGTGTTCGGCGAACTCACGTTGACCGCGAGATAGTCGGCGGATGGCGCAAGCAGCCTCGCGCTCGTGAGGTAGTCATCAATGGCATCATCGACATCCACCACCCGACTCTTGCCAATATTGACGCCGATGATCGGACCACTAGACCTCGCCGCAAGAGCGCGAAGCCGCGGAGCCGCGTCCACAGCGCCCCTGTTATTGAAACCCATGCGGTTGATAACGGCGCGATCGCTCACGAGTCGGAATAGCCGCGGACGGTCGTTGCCGGGCTGGGCCAACGCCGTAATCGTTCCGACCTCGATGTGGCCGAAGCCCAACTGCCACAGGCCCCTCACAGCGTCGCCATCTTTGTCGAATCCGGCGGCGACCCCGAATGGCGAGTCAAAATGCAGGCCGAGTGTGTCAACACCAAGGGAAGCATGCGGGCGGGTCAGAAGCCTAACAAACGCTCCGACTGCAACACGCGGGAGCCACCGAATCACCACGAACGCAAGGTGATGGGCGTTTTCTGGGTCGAGTTTGGACAGGAACGATGAGAAGAGGATGCGATACATGCCGTAGCTAGAGTACCGGCATTGGAGGTGCGTTCAGTCGCTGCTCGGCTGTGTTGTGGAACCGTGCTCGACTCGAAGTTGCGTGATCGCGGATTCGAAGTCCTCGAGCGAACTGAACCCTTGGTAGACGCTGGCAAACCGCAGGTAGGCGACCTCGTCCAATTCCCGCAGCGGGGCGAGGATAGCGAGACCGATATCGTTGGCGTCGATCTGCGACGCTCCGGTCGCCCGAATGGCCTCTTCCACCTTTTGCGCCAACACCGCAAGGTCTGCGTCGGTCACCGGCCTACCTTGGCACGCCTTACGCACCCCAGAAACGATTTTCTCGCGACTGAATGACTCAAGCACCCCGTTGCGCTTGACCACGCTCAGGCTCGCAGTTTCAGTGGTGCTGAATCGCCTGCCACATTCCGGGCATTGGCGACGGCGACGGATGGAAAGTCCGTCATCGCTCGTGCGCGAGTCGATGACGCGGGAGTCGGGATGCCGACAAAAGGGGCAAAACATAGTGGATCAACGATACGACACGAGCGGTCGAACGTGCACCAAACCCCGCTATCGCGGAGCGAACCTCGCCGAGACAGCGGCTGCGTGCGCGGGAAGATCCTCTGCCGTAGCAAGCGCGACAATCTTCGCTTCTACTTCTGCCAGCGCCTGCCGGTCGTAGCGGATCACTTGCTGTGAGCGGAGGAACGTGTAGGCGCCTAGGCCCGGGGAGAATCGTGCCTGTCCCCCGGTCGGCAGTACGTGATTCGAGCCAGCGAGATAGTCGCCCAAGCTGACCGGGGAATTGTCGCCCAGAAAGATTGCGCCGGCATTCTCAATGAGTCCAAGCACGGCCTCCGGGTCTACCGTCTGGATCTCAAGGTGCTCAGCGCCGTAGGCATTGCTGAAGGCAATCGCGGCATCCCGGTCATCCACCAGCACGACCGCGGACTGTTGGCCGGCCAGAGCTTCTCCCACTCGCACGCTGTGCTGCGCCTGCGGTGCGAGTCGTTCGAGCTCAGACTGCACGCTGTTCGCCAACTCAACGGAATCAGTCACGAGCACTGCAGCGGCCAGTTCATCGTGTTCTGCCTGGCTTATGAGATCGCTCGCGACAAGGAAAGGGTCGGCTGTGGAGTCTGCAATGATCAGGATCTCGGTCGGACCAGCTTCGGCATCAATGCCGACCTGGCCGCGCACAAGGCGTTTCGCGGCCGCCACATAAACATTCCCGGGCCCGGTAATGACCTGCACCGGATCAAGTCCGATGTCCGGAACACCATAGGCGAACGCGGCAATCGCGCCCGCACCACCCATCGCGTACACCTCGTCTATGCCGAGCAGACCGGCAGCACCCAAGATCGTGGGGTGAATCGACCCACCGAAGTGCTTCTGCGCGGGAGAAGCGAGTGCGATTGACTGAACGCCTGCCACCTGCGCGGGGACAGCATTCATAACCACGCTGGAAGAGAGCGGCGCCTTGCCTCCTGGCACGTACAAGCCCACTCGATCAACCGGCCTCCACCGCTGCACGACCTCGGCACCAGGACCGAGCGTCGTCACGGTTGGAGAAGGCAGCTGGGCCTTGGTCGCCTGGCGGACGCGGTCGATGGACTCTTCCAGAGCACTACGTACCTCGGGCAAAAGAGTGTGCACGGCCGCGGCGATGTCAGATGAATCCAAGCGGATCCGATCAGGACGCACGCCATCGAGGCGCTCCGCTTGCTCCACGAGGGCGGCCTCTCCCCTGGCGCGAACATCCGCGATCAAGCCGGAGGCAATCTCAGTAGCAACTGCGACATCCGTGTGTGCGCGGGGCACCAGAGCAAGCAGTTCGGCACGGGTAGGCTTAAGGCCTCGAAGGTCAATGGTCTGGATCATGGCGTTTCCACCTTAGTTGTTGGAACAGGGGCGTTGTGAAACGACGAAGTAGCAGTCCAGCCCGCTTCGACGCGGAGAACCTTCCAGACGATCGAGAGAGCAGAAGACAGGCATGGAAACGGCACCACCCAAGCTTCCAGAGGAAGAGCCAGATAGCCTGGCCGCGTTCAAGCAGGTGTTTCGGCGTCATGCAGCCGGCGTTGTCGCTATTACCGCTCGAACCGCTGACGGCAAGCCTGTGGGTTTCACGGCGACCTCTCTCGCGTCCCTCGCGGCTGTGCCTCCCATGGCGACCTTCAACATGGCGCGCATTGCCAGCGCCTGGCCGGCCATTGAGAAAACCGACTACGTCTTGATCCAGACCTTGGGTGCACGGAATCGCGACCTCGCCGACAAGCTCTCCGGTGACCACGACATGCGGTTTGTTGGCGACCACTGGACGGTGGGGCCCCACGACCTACCGATACTCAAGGGCGTTACTGCCTGGATGGTCGGACGAATCATCGAACGGCATCCGGTCGCACATAACGCGATTATCGTCGTGCAGATCGAAGAGGGTGGGGTCGGAGAACCCGATGAGGCACTCCTCTATCACGAGCGCGTCTATCGCACGCCTGGGGCCACGCTCTAAAGAACGCTTCAGAGCGTCAGCCCAAACAGGCCGGGCCTAGAAGAGATTTAAGCTCCCCGTAAAGATCGGCACTGACGGTCACCGGATACGGAATCTCGAACATCCGTGCCGACTCCCCCTTGACCAGCTTGAGACGCACTTCGGTATCACCCGAATGCCTAATCAAGACGTCGTTGAGAGACGTGACGACATCGGTCGTTGCGCGGAGCTCCGGCATCGAGATCATGAGCGGGCCAGACCCGAGACTCTGCCCGATGTCCGGGGTAAACATACTGACGGCGTGAAGGTTCATGCCGTCGTCACGCAGGCTTACCCTGCCACGAACAACCACGACGGCATCGTTGCTCAGCGCGGGCGAAAATTCCTGGTAGGTCTTGCCCATGAACATCACGGTGATTTCCGCACCGAAGTCTTCGACTGTGATCATTCCGTACTGGTTGCCAGAATTTCGGGCAATGCGATGCTGCACGCTCGTGATCAGCCCCGCGATGGTTACAGTTTCGCCATCCCCCGCGACATCGCCGTTCAGCAGAGCGGAGATTGAGGTACTCGCGTGCTTGGCGAGTTGGGTTTCAAGCCCGGCGAGCGGGTGATCAGAAACGTAGAGGCCCAGCATCTCACGCTCGAAAGCAAGCTTGTCGCGCTTGGCCCACTCCGGACGTTCCGGAACTTTGCGTTCCTGCTCCGGTTCATCCCAGAGGTTGTCGAAATCGAATCCAACCTGTCCTTGCGCCTCCGCGCGCTTGTCCTTTACTGCCGAGTCAACGGCATCTTCGTGGATCTCCAGCAGCGCTCGTCTGGTACCTTCCATCTGATCGAACGCACCGGCTTTGATCAGCGATTCAATGGTTCGTTTGTTGGAAACCTGGATGGGAACTTTGCGCAGGAAGTCGTGGAATGCTGAGAAGCGTCCCTTCTCCTCGCGGCTCACACGAATCGCGTCGACGACGTTGGAACCGACGTTGCGGATCGCTCCCAGACCGAATCGAATGTCTCCATTGACCGCAGTGAAGTCTCCGCTGGACTCGTTGACATCCGGGGCAAGCACGTGGATGCCCATCCTTCTGCACTCACTCAAGTACAGGGCGAGCTTGTCTTTGGAATCACCGACGCTGGTAAGTAGAGCTGCCATGTACTCGGCTGGGAAATTCGCCTTGAGATAAGCAGTCCAATAACTAAGCACGCCATATCCGGCGCTGTGCGCCTTATTGAAGGCGTAGCCGGCGAACGGCATCAGGGTATCCCACAGCACCTTGACGGCCTGCGGGCTGTAGCCGTTACTCTTCATGCCGCCTTCGAATGCCTCGTACTGCTTGTCTAGCTCTGACTTCTTTTTCTTGCCCATCGCTCGGCGCAGCACATCGGCCTGGCCGAGCGTGAATCCGGCTACCTTTTGGGCGACAGACATAACCTGCTCCTGATACACAATCAGACCGTAAGTAATGCCAAGACTGTCTTGCAGCGGTTCCTCAAGCTCCGGATGAATCGCCTCGATCTTCTGCAGGCCGTTCTTGCGCAGCGCATAGTTCGTGTGGGAGTTCATGCCCATCGGGCCTGGCCGATAGAGGGCAATGACGGCAGAAATGTCTTCAAAGTTGGTGGGTTTGAGCTGACGCAGCAGCGAACGCATTGGTCCGCCGTCCAGCTGGAAAACACCGAGCGTGTCGCCGTGCGCCAGCAGGTCGTAGGTCTTCTGGTCGGCATCGAGGTCGAGGTCTTCGATAACGAGCTTGCTTCCGGTGTTCTTCTCGATCATCCGCAATGCATCTTCGATGATGGTCAGGTTGCGAAGCCCGAGAAAGTCCATCTTGATCAATCCAAGGGACTCGAGTGGCGGCTGGTCGAACTGCGTGATGATCGCGCCGTCGTCCTCCCGCTTCATAATCGGTAGTACGTCAATCAGCGGCTCAGCAGACATGATCACGCCAGCCGCGTGCACACCCCACTGGCGCTTAAGGTTTTCAATGCCGATCGCCGTCTCGAAGACCTTCGCGGCCTCCTGATCGGTCTCAAGGACGGCACGGAAGTCACTGGCTTCTTTGTACCGCGGCGCATCCTTGTTGAGAATGTCCCCCAGCGAAATATCTTTGCCCATGATGGCCGGCGGCATCGCCTTGGTGAGCTTCTCCCCCACCGAATACGGCATTCCGAGCACGCGTGCGGAGTCCTTCAGCGCCTGCTTCGCCTTGATCGTTCCGTACGTGACGATCTGAGCGACCCTATCGTCACCGTACTTGTCTGTGACGTAACGGATGACTTCCGGGCGTCGACGGTCGTCAAAGTCAACATCAATGTCTGGCATCGAGACGCGCTCCGGGTTCAGGAACCGCTCGAAGATCAGGCCGTGCGCGAGAGGATCAAGTTCGGTAATACCCATCGCAAACGAGACCATCGAGCCTGCCGCGGAACCACGTCCAGGGCCGACCCTGATGCCCTGGTTCTTCGCCCAGCTGATGAAGTCTGCCACCACCAAGAAATACCCGGGGAAGCCCATCTGCTTGATGACGTCTACCTCATACTGCGCTTGGGTGAGGTGAGCCTCGGATGGCGCGTTGTTGAAACGGCGCAGCATCCCCAAGGTCACCTCTTTTTCAAACCAAGTTGCTTCGGTCTCGCCGTCCGGCACCGGAAAACGCGGCATGAGATCACGGTGCTCAAAATTGACTTCGCACCGTTCAGCGATGAGCAGCGTGTTGTCGCATGCTTCGGGGTGATCACGAAAGAGTCCGCGCATCTCGGTGGCGGACTTCAGGTAGAACTCGTTCGAGTCGAACTTAAAACGGTTCGGATCATCGAGGGTGGATGCGGACTGCACGCACAGGAGAGCAGCATGAGCTGTCGCATCGTGCGCGTGCGTGTAGTGAAGGTCGTTGGTCGCCACGAGCGGCAGACCAAGGTCTTTGGCAAGCGCCAGCAGCTCGGTCATCGTTCGGCGCTCGATATCAATGCCGTGGTCCATGATCTCGGCGTAGAAGTTGCCATCACCAAAGATGTCGCGCAGTTCGGCCGCGGCTTGCCTCGCCTCTTTGTACTGCCCAAGACGCAAACGTGTTTGGACCTCGCCGCCGACGCATCCGGTGGTCGCGATGATACCTTTCGAATATCTGCTGAGGAGCTCGCGATCCATACGCGGCTTGAAGTAGAACCCCTCAATCGATGCCAGCGAGGACAGCCGGAAGAGATTGTGCATGCCCTCGTTGTTCTCGGACAGCATCGTCATGTGGGTGTACGCACCCGAGCCACCGACGTCATCCTGATTTTGGGAACCACCACCCCAGCGAACGCGTGTCTTGTCCTGGCGAGCTGTACCCGGCGTGATGTACGCCTCGGTCCCGATAATCGGCTTTATGCCTGCGGCAGTCGCCTGCTTCCAGAAGTCGTACGCACCGAACATATTGCCATGGTCAGTGACGGCAAGAGCAGGCATACCCTGCTCTGCTGCGGCGGCCGTCAGCGGGGTCACCCGCGCGGCACCATCCAACATTGAGTACTCACTGTGCACGTGCAGATGCACGAAAGAATCATCGCTGGCTGGCACAACATCTCCGACTAGAAGGCTTTGGATAAGAGCTTATGCCCGGCCTCCGGCGTGCCGTCACTCGGCGCGCAAGATCTCGAGAGCGCGCGCTAGATCATCCGGATATTCAGTGTTGAATTCCACTCGATCATGACTACCGGGGTGCCGAAATCCCAGCTGAACAGCGTGTAACCACTGCCGATTGAGCCCCAGCTTGGCTGAGATGGTGGGATCCGCACCGTACATAGAATCTCCGACGCAAGGGTGTCTCTGCGCCGCCATGTGCACCCTGATTTGATGGGTCCTACCGGTTTCAAGCTGAATTTGCAGCAGAGATGCACTGCGAAAAGCCTCGAGGGTTTCGTAGTGCGTAATCGAGGGCTTACCGTCGGCGACAACGCCAAATTTCCAACTAGATCCTGGATGCCTGCCAATCGGCGCGTCGATCGTACCCGTCAGCGGATCCGGATGTCCCTGCACGACTGCGTGGTAGATCTTGTCCACCTCGTGATCGTGGAATTGACGCTTGAGTTCCGTGTAGGCCCGCTCACTCTTGGCTACGACCATAAGCCCGCTGGTGCCGGCATCCAGCCTGTGCACAATTCCCGCACGCTCGGCTGCACCGGAAGTAGAGACTCGAAAACCTGCACCCGCGAGCGCTCCGAGCACGGTGGGCCCCGTCCAGCCAATGGACGGATGGGCTGCCATACCCACGGGCTTGTCGATCACGATGATGTCATCGTCGTCATACACCACAGTGAAGTCGGGCACGAGCATAGGAACTATGACCGGTGGATGCTTCGGCTCCCAGCTCACCTCAAGCCAGCTGTCAGCGTGCAGTCGGTCAGATTTACCGAGCACGACGCCGTCGGCAATCACTCCGCCGCTCTCCGCGACTTCGGCCGCAAACGTGCGGGAAAAGCCCAGGAGCTTGGCTAGCGCCGCATCAACACGCTCGCCGCCGAGACCTTCTGGAACCGGAAGACTTCGAGAATCCATGACCGCGCTACCCGCGCCGCGGCGCCCCGTCGTCGGACAGGCCCTCTCCGATGGCCGTTGACTCAGACGGCACTGTTGCCGTGTCGGCAGGAGTCACCGGACTACGCCCAAGTTTCTTGCCATCGAGGTTGATTCCTCGAAGTGTAAGGATGATAAACAACCCCATGCTCGCAACGATAAACGAGTCTGCAATGTTGAAGATTGCGGGGAATCCGTAGACCTGGATGAAGTCGACAACGTGTCCAACACCGAAACCCGGCTCCCGGAACAGCCGATCCGTGAGATTGCCGGCGGTGCCGCCCAAGAGCATCCCAAAGAGTATGGCCCAGCCAAACGAACGGATACGTCGTGCAAAAAGCACGATGAACACCGTAACTGCGGATGCCGCGATCGAGAATATCCAAGTAGATCCACTTGCGATCGAAAACGCCGCACCAGAATTCTTGACGAAGTGGAACCGGAGAATCTGCCCCCAGACATCCACCTGGCTGTTTTCTACCAGGTTCTTGACGATCAGATACTTCGTCAGTTGATCAAAGCCGTACACAACCAGAGCAACGAGGACGAGCGCCACAAGCGCTCTAACGCTTACCTTTCTGGCGCGAGTCTTCGCCTCCGGATCAGTTACCGCCAAAGCCCTGGTAGCTCGCTGGCGGTGCAGTGTTTACTGCGCCAAAGCTTGCGGTCTCCTGAGCCTGGCCGCCACCGACCGAGTTCGTCGAATCGAGGTCACGCAACTGGCCTTCGATGTAGTTCTTAAGCTTCTGGCGGTACTCGCGCTCGAAGGTGCGCAGCTCGTCAATGCTCTTCTCGAGCTGAGTGCGCTCCTGATCGAGAGACGCAAGCTGGGTGCGCTGTGTGTTCTCTGCTTCGCCCACCAGTCGCGCTGCAGTTGCCTGACCTTCAGCAATGAGCGCGTCACGCTTCTCGATACCCTCACGCACGTGCTCCTCGTGCAGACGACGTGCAAGCTGCAGCAGGTTGTTCGTGTTGTTCGGGTCGAGGTTAGGATCCGTGGCCGAGTTGGAGTACGCGGGAGCGGGAGCAGGAGCAGGAGCCACTGGCATCGGCACAGCCACCGGTGCGATTGCCTGCGCTTGATCACCGAAAACCGGTGCCTGAGAGGGAGCCTGCGCGGCGCTCCTCTGCAGTTCGTTGATGCGGGACTCGCCTGCGATCAAACGCTGACGAAGCTCCTCATTTTCTTGGTTAAGTCGACGCAACTCCACAACGACCTCATCAAGGAAGTCATCGACTTCATCCTGGTCGTAGCCCTCGCGGAACTTTGTCGGCTGGAACCGCTTGTTGACCACATCTTCAGGCGTTAAGGCCATAGGAATCACCTCAAAAA
>JBDTAD010000576.1:0-3571 GCA_039924815.1 Lacisediminihabitans sp. | reverse complement strand
GGCAGCAGGTTGGGCTGGGGCGGGTCGAGCGGCAGCCGGTTGCTGCGGCGCGGAAGGATTCTGCGCGGGAGGGGCGTCGTGAACCTGGCCGTAGTGAAGCGGCTTGTCCGCCTCATCCTGCACTTCGACCGTGATCTCGTAGTGGCGGTGCCCAAAGAAACCGCCGATGCCGCCGGTCGTGACCGTTTCGACCGCGATCACGCGCGCCCTGGTGCCGTGTTCGGCGAGAACCTTCGCCTTCAACTCTTCGAGCGACGGACCGTCAAGCTGCAGCAATCGCGGCGACACGAACCACCCCCACGGTCTCAATCTGTGCGTTTGACGAGGTTACCTCTTGGTAGGAGAGCACGGGCAGCCCACCGGACTGCGCCGAGACCAGCCGCCGCACTGCGGGGCGTAGGGCGGGCGCACAGACCAGCACGGCACCCTGGCCTGTCGCCTCCACCGTGGCGAGTGCCTCCTTGACCGAGTTCAACACCGTCTCGATGGTGTGCTGGTCCATCATGATTTGCATACCGTTGTCGGTCTGGCGCATGCCCTCGAGCATCGACTGCTCCACGGTGGGGTCGATCATGATCACTCTCAGCAGCGGACCATCCATATATTTCGCCGTGATAGCGGGCCCGAGCGCCTGTCTGGCCGTTTCGATGAGCCCCTCGGGATCCGTCGATACCTTTGCCCTCAAGGAGAGCGCCTCGTAAATGCGCGGTAAATCGTTGATCGACACCTGCTCAGCTAGGAGTCCCTGCAGCACGCGTTGGATCTCGGCGAGCGACAGCATGTTGGGTATGAGTTCATCGACCGCGGACGGGCTCACCTGCTTGACGCCCTCGGTGAGCACACGCACATCCTCGCGCGTGAGCAACCTCGCTGCGTTATTGGTGATGAGCGACGACAGGTGCGTGACAAGCACGGACACCCGATCGATCACGGTTGCTCCGGTGAGTTCAGCACTGTGCCTCATCTCGCTCGGAATCCATTTGCCAGCGAGGCCGAACACGGGCTCGACGGTTGCGATACCGGGGAGCGTCTCCAGGGCATCCCCGAGAGCGAGAACCTTGCCACCCGGCGCGAGCCCCTGGCCAGCCTCCACGCCGGCAATACGAATCATGTAGCTACCAGAGGGCAGATCCACACTGTCGCGGGTGCGCACGGGCGGCACAACGATGCCCAGCTCGAGGGCAATCTTGCGACGCAGTGCCCGCACTCGTGCGAGGAGGTCGTCTGAGGTTCCCGAGACGATGTCCACGAGGTCCGGGGCCAGCAGAATCTCCAGTGCATGGACGCGCATCTCTTCGATGAGCGCATCCGTGGTTTCGGTCTCGGGGGCACGCGCCGTGGTGTCAGCGATCTCTTGGGCGACCTGCTTTGCTTTCTCCGATGCCTTGATGCGCTGCGAAGCAATAATGAGGAACGCGCCGACGGTGACAAAGGCCAGAATCGGCATACCGGGGATGAAGCCCATCACGATTGCTGCGCATCCGGCGATCATCAGCGCTGTGCGCGACTGGGTGATCTGCTTGGACGCCGCGGATCCGAGGTCGCTCTCTGCGCTCGACCGGGTGACGATCATGCCGGTAGACACTGCCATCAGCAGTGCCGGGATCTGGGTGACGAGTCCGTCGCCGATGGTCAACAGCGTGTAGGTGCTGACGGCGCTGCCGATGTCCATGCCGCGCTGGATCATGCCGATCGCGATACCACCGACCACGTTAATAATGATGATGACGAGGCCAGCGATCGCGTCACCCTTGACGAATTTGGAGGCGCCGTCCATCGCACCGTAGAAGTCGGCTTCGGCCGAGACTTCTGCGCGGCGCTGCCTGGCCTGGTCGTCGGTGATGAGGCCGGCGTTCAGGTCGGCGTCGATGGCCATCTGCTTGCCGGGCATGGCGTCGAGGGTGAAGCGTGCACCGACTTCGGCGACTCGCTCGGCACCCTTGGTGACCACCACGAACTGGATGACGACGAGGATCAAGAAGATCACCGCGCCGATGATGAGAGAGCCGCCGACCGCGACGTGACCGAATGCGGCAATGACTTGACCCGCGAAGCCCTGACCGAGCACGAGACGAGTGGATGCGACGTTGAGGCCGAGCCTGAATAGGGTCGCCACGAGAAGCAGTGATGGGAACACGGAGAAGTCGAGTGGCTTCTTCACAAACATGCTGGTGAGCAGAATGATGAGCGCAAACAGGATGTTGATGATGATGAGAAAGTCGAGGACCCAGGCTGGAATGGGCACCACGAGCAGCAGGATGATGCCGACCACTCCGACCGGTACGGCCATCAGCGACAGGTTGCGTTTCATTTTTTCTCTCCCGTGATCATGGGGTGGTATTCGTCAGCGTGTGGGGCGGCGACAGCGTGCTTGCCAGGTCGGTCGTTCTGGTAGCCGTGTAGTCGCTGGTCTGTGCCGGAGCGCCATTCGAATTCGTGGGCGTCTGGCGTTGTGCCGCTGGTGTCCTCATGGTGTGCATTCCTGCCGCGGCACCGCGTTTCTGCAGAGCCATGACGAAGGCGAGTACGCGGGCGACTGCGTCGTAGAGTTCGGCGGGAATCTCTTGGCCGATTTCGCAGGCTGCGTGAATCGCGCGGGCGAGCGGGATGTCGCGCACCATCGGTACGCTCTCTTCCTCTGCCTTGGCTCGGATGCGGGCCGCGATCTCACCCTGGCCCTTGGCGATCACCCGCGGTGCCGACTTACCCGGCTCGTACTTGAGAGCGACGGCGATGTGCGTCGGGTTGACGACCACGACATCCGCAGTCGCAATTCCGGCCATCATTCGGTTGCGGCTCATGGTGAGCTGGCGGGAACGACGCTGCGACTTGATGAGCGGGTCGCCATCTGTGGTCTTCGCCTCGTCTTTGACCTCTTTCTTGCTCATCTTGGTCTTCTTCTGGTTGCGCTTCATCACCACGAAGACGTCGACGGCGGCGAGACTGAGACCGGCAAGCACAGCGAACTGGATGAGTGATCCGGCGCCGGAGCTCGCGGCGTCAAGCAGGGTAGAAATCGGCAGCCCGCCCGCCCCCATCAGAACCGGCATGAGCCCCTGCACCACGACGACGAGTACGAGGCCGACGACAGCCGTCTTCGTGACCGACTTCACACCCTCCCAGAGTGCCTGGGTGCCGAAGACGCGCTTGACGCCGCTGATGAGGTTGAACTGCTCGAACTTGCCCTCAAACTTCTTGAAATGGATGCCGCCCTGCACGGCCGAGCCCAACAGGATAACGATCGCGACGACCGCAAGAAGTGGCCCGAGCGTCGAGAGAATGGACCCCATCGCGTCGCCGAGCATGCGCTGGGCGAGCGCACCAGAGGGCTCCTTCGCGATCATGCCGACGCTGAGCAACTGGTCTGTTCCGGCCTTCGTGCCATTGCTGATCGTGACGGGCAGCATGATTCCTGCCGCCGCAACGCCCAACCAAGCGGTGACGTCCTGCGACTTGGAGAGTTGACCCTTGGAGCGAACCTCTTTCATTCGCTTTTGGGTGGCGTTCTCGGTGCGTTCCTGCGAATCTGACACTAGCCAACACCCCCGATCACCTTGATGGCCTGGCCCGT
>JBDTAD010000575.1:0-5446 GCA_039924815.1 Lacisediminihabitans sp. | reverse complement strand
CCGGAGACTAGGTCGACCCCGAGCGGCATCGACACGACGCTGTCAGTCAACGCCTCCTCTTTGGCATTGCAGGCCAAGGCAGACTCCCCGAGCAGCGCATCCTGATGCACTCGTATTCCGGAGGCGGCATGCAACGCAGCTGCGCCAAGACTGAGCGCACCATAGCTGTCGCCGATCACCACAACTTCGTCCGGGCCTGCAGCTGCGAGCGCCGCCGCGGCTTCGTCGAGGATCAGCCGGTCGGCGGCATCCACGGCGAACAGGTTCGCCGCCTCAACGTCGGGCCAGCGTCGCAGGTCGTCAAACGAGAAGGAACTCACGTCGTCACCGTACCCGACCTCGCGGCTCCCGTTGCTGCCGTTGCTCCCGTTGCTCCCGTTGCTGCCGTTGCTGCCGTTGCTGCCGTTGCTGCATCATTCAGGAGGTTGTGTGCCATTCGGGGTACGAGTTCACTCGACAGCATGACACAAACCACTTCAGACACACTGGCCCCATGACCTCCTGAATGATGAAAGGAGGTACGGGAAAGCGGGATGCTCGGCTCGTGCTACTGCGCGAGCACCGCCTTCCCGATGCGATACTGCGCGCCCTTGTGCTCGGCCGGCAAGCGGTCACCGCGGCCGTGCAGCTTGTTGCGCAGCGTGCCCTCGGTGTACTCGGTCTGGTAGGCCCCGCGCGCCTGTAGCACCGGGATGACGAACTCAACGATGTCTTCGAAGGTGCCGGGCGTGATGGCGTACGCGAGGTTGAAGCCGTCAACATCCGTCTCTTCCACCCACTCCTGCAGCTGGTCCGCGATCTCTTCGCCACTTCCGACGATGAATGGGCCGAGGCCGCCGATGGCACCCTGGAGCGCAATGTCACGCACGGTCCACTGCTTGCCGTCGTCGCCGCCGGCCTGCACGTTCGCAACGGCGGATTGGATGGCATTGCTCTTGACGTTGCCGATTGGCTCGTCGAGGTCATAGCTCGACAGGTCAACGCCCATCCAGCCCGACATGAAGACCAGCGCACCCTCCGGGCTCGCGTACTGCAAAAAGTCCTCGTACTTCGCCTGTGCCTTTTCTGGCGTCGCGTCCGTGATCACAGTGAGTAGGGTGTAAATCTTGGCCGAGTAGCGGTCGCGGCCTGCACCCTCCAGGGCATCCCGAATCTTCTTGACCGTGGCCTTGAGGCCCGCCTTGGTGGAGTTGGCGACGAAGATTGCCTCGGCATTGCCGGCGGCGAACTCAATGCCCCGCGGCGATGCGCCAGCCTGGTAAATCACGGGTGAACGCTGCGGCGACGGCTCCGAGATGTGGATGCCGGGCACCGTGAAGTTCTTGCCCTTGTGCCCGATCTCGTGCACCTTCTTCGGGTCGGTGAAGACGCCAGTCTCGCGGTTGCGCTCGACGGCGTCATCCTCCCAGGAGCCCTCCCACAGCTTGTAGAGAACCTCGAGGTACTCGTCGGCGTAGTCGTAACGGTCGTCGTGCTCCATCTGGTCGTCGTGACCCATGTTGCGCGCGGCCGAGGGCAGATACCCGGTGACGACGTTCCAGCCGACCCGGCCTTTGGTGAGGTGATCGAGCGTCGACATGCGGCGGGCGAAGGGATACGGATGCTCGTAAGCAGTGCCCGCGGTCACACCGAACCCGAGGTTCTCGGTGACGTATGCCATCGCTGGAATGACGAGCAGCGGGTCGCCCACCGGAACCTGTGCTCCGTGGCGAATCGCGGCCTCGTTATTGCCGCCGTACACGTCGTAGGTGCCGAGCACATCCGCAATGAAAATGCCGTCGAACTTGCCGCGCTCGAGCAGCTTGGCCAACTCGGTCCAGTAGCTGAGGTCCTTGTAACGCCAAGCCTGGTCATCAGGGTGTCGCCACATACCGGCGGACTGGTGGGCGACGCAGTTCATGTCGAAGGCGTTAAAGCGAATCTGTCTGGGCATCTGACAATGGTGCGTCCACACGCCGTCTTTCGCACGCGGCGCTGCAACACGACGCAACATAAGCCGCGCAGCAAGTCATAGTTCGTCGCATTCCCGAGGCGACGCCGCTCCGCTACCTACTCTGGCATCACCGCCACACACAACAAGGACCGCTCATGCCCATCACTGATGCCACACTTGAGACTCGCCTCGAAGTCGATGCAGAGTTGAATTTTCGGTCGAGCAACGTTGCATCGATTCCGCCGCTCGCCGACCAGTGGAAGTCTCTAGACCTGCGCGAGATCCTGAGTCGCCCCGCTGCATTTCTTTCGGTAAGCCAGTCAAACTCGCTCTACAAGCCGGGCGGAGTTCAGTATGGCGAGCGCCACGACCTGCGCGGCAGCCTCCCCGCCACAGTCACCGCGGCTAAGGCTGCGCGGGCCGCCGACAACTTCACGTCTTTCAACTGGATCGGCTACACGGTCTTCCGCCAGGACTACCCGCAGAGTGACTTCGATCGCGCACAGTACAACTCCTGGACCGGCGCGCTCGACGCCACTCCCGAGCAGATCGCCTGGGACAACGAGCTAGTTAGTGAGCTGCGAGAACTCGTGCAGCCAGGCGACAACGAGTTCTACGAGACAGCGCTGCAGACCGCCTTCACCGGCACCGGATTGCCGCTCGAGCTCTCTCGCAAGCGCATCGAAGTACTCGTGATCACCGGCATCCACACCGACTGGTGCATCGAGGGCAACGCCCGCGCAGCCCGCGACCACGGCTACCTGCCGATCGTGATCGGCGATGCGACCGGATGCAACAAGCCGGAACACGAGCCGGCCGCGTTTCAGCGCATCAACCAGTTCTTCGCACCCGTGATCTCTTCGGAGACTTTCGTCGACCTTCTCAAGCGATAGGCGCGGGCCATGGGAAACGTAGGACTCTTCTTCGTCGGCATCGTGCTGTTGGTCAACGGCCTGGTAATCCTGAACATCGTTCCCACCAGGAGTGCAGCCGTCCTGAACCTGTTTGTCGGCACGATGCAGGTTCTGCTACCCACGATCATCCTCATTCAGTCCGCTGGGGACACCGCGGTACTCAACGCGACCTGGCCTACCTACCTGTTTGGGTTCACCTACCTGTACTACGGTCTCGGGATTCTGTTCAATCTCGAGCCGCAAGGACTCGGATGGTTTAGCGCCTTCGTCGCGGCCACAGCGCTCTACGAAGCCGTATCGGCCCTCGCCACCAATCCGATCTTCGCCGTTATCTGGCTGACCTGGGCCGCCATGTGGACTCTGTTTTTCCTACTCATGGCGCTCGACAAGGCGAGCCTCAGCCGGTTCACTGCCTGGTTCTTGATCTGGCTCGGCATCCCCAGTTGCTCCATCAGCGGACTATTCCTATTGCACGGCGCGTGGACCACAACGCCTGCGGCGGGTGCCGCCGCGCTCATCGCGCTGCTTGTGCTCACAGCGGTGAGCATCGCGTTCACTCGATCGTCCATCGCGCGGCCTGCGGGCACCGTCAGCTCCGCCGAAGAGAGCATTGCGGCAACGGAGTCGGTTCCCGCCGCCTAAGCCTCACGCGGGCAAGAATCTTAGGCAGCAGGCCTCGAACTGCGCATCGCGTGCGCCATCCACCACCAGGCAAGCCAGCCGATGATCGAGTGGATGACGATCGCGACGACACACACGAGCGCTCCACCGACCGCGATGCCCACCCAGTGTGAAGAATCGACTGCGCTCGTGACGACAATCACGAGCTGCACCGCTGCGGCGCAAACCCAGTCGAGAATCCAACTTGCGACGATAGCGATGCCGGTTGCCGCCCAGGTGACCCCCCACGGATGGTTGACCGCGTGTGACTTGAGGATGCGTCCGCTGACAAAAATCCCGACGGCCCAAATGACGATGCCCACGAACGTCACAAGCATCAGAGGCAGAACCCAGGCGTTGACGTTCACCGTCTCTACAATGCGCCGCAGCTGCAGATAGTTCTCATTGCCGACCGCGGATGACCGCCCCATTTGGTCGAAGACGAAGGTCAGAAACGCGGCAAACACGCTCAGGAGCACGGGGGTGATGACGACAAACCATCCAAGGGCCATCAGGTTGAACCCCAGGATGCCTGCCCAGCGCGCACCGCTCTTGGCTCTCGGCGTCAACGGAGGGCGACCGAACCTGGGCTGAGCGTTCGATGCCGACTGGTACGGCTGATGACTGATCGCCATGTGTTGGATTCCGTTTCGCTCGGTAACTGCCCGCGGTCAATCCTGGTGACGGGGCCAATTTCGGCCGAGAGGCCGCCACACGACAAGTTGATTGGACCGCTGAGCGCGGGTTCCCGCCTTCAGTGAGATCACATCTCCAGCGCTGCCAGCTGCGAACACCCTGCTTCCCGGCCGCTGCAACAGTTCGTCGGCGAGCGCCGCTTCCAGCTCGTGTACCCGGCCGGTGAGTTCGGTCACTTGATTCTCGAGTTCGAGGATGCGACGGATGCCCTCCAGGCTCACACCCTCGGCACTCAGTCGCGCAATCTCCCGCAGCTGCAGTACGTCGCGCATGGAATACCGACGTGACTGGCCGGCGGTGCGCCGGGGGCTCACGAGACCGAGCCGGTCATACTGGCGCAGGGTTTGCGGGTGCATTGACGCGAGTTCAGCCGCGACAGCGATAGCGAACAGTGGCGCATCCGCGCTGATCTGGTCGTTCATCGCTTGTCATCCATCGTTCAGCCGCGTGCCTTGTCGATCAGCTCTGTGCGCGGATTCTCCGTCGGCATCGCCGCGGCGAACGCCTCCAGGTGCTTTTGCGCCTCCGACGTGAGATGGGCGGGCACCGCAACTTGCACGGTCGCCAGCAGATCGCCCGTTGCCTTGCTCGTCGTAACGCCGCGTCCCTTGACCCGGAGTACACGACCGCTCGGCGTACCCGGGGTAACCCTGAGCTTCACCGGTTCGCCGCCGAGGGTGGGAACCTCGATCGTCGCGCCGAGAGTCGCCTCGACGAAGGTGACAGGAACATCCACGCGCAGGTTCAGCCCGTCGCGCTCGAACACGGGATGCTTGCGCACCGATACCGTCAGCGTCAGGTCGCCCGTGGGGCCACCGTCGAGACTCGGTTCACCCTTGCCTTTGAGCCGGATCTTCTGTCCGTCGTTCACACCGGCCGGGATCTTCACGCTGATCGGCTTGCCGCCTGCAGCCTGAAGCTTCACCGTCTCGCCGCGGATGGCCGTGATGAAGTCGAGCGCTGTGGTGGCCGTGAGGTCGCGCCCCTTGCTCGGCCCACCCTGCCCGCGGAATCCTCCACTGGGCTGACCGAAGTTGCCTCCGCCAAACAGGTTGCCGAAGATGTCGTCGAAGCCACCGGGCGCACGAGCCGTGCGCTGGTTACCCTGACCGAACATCCCTCCGAAGACGTCTTCAAAGCCACCGGACTGTCCGCCACCGCCCGCGGTGAAACGGGGCGCTCCGGCACCCATCGCACGCATCTGGTCGTACTCTTTGCGCTGTTCGGGATCGGAGAGCACGGC
>JBDTAD010000574.1:0-5479 GCA_039924815.1 Lacisediminihabitans sp. | reverse complement strand
CATTCGCCATGTAACCAACTATATTGGTTACGTGCAGCACATTCCAGACACTCCGCCACGCGAGGCGGTGACCGGCCAGTGGTTCCACTCGGCCGATGGTCACCGCTGGTGGTTCGACTCCGGCTCGCTCGCGCTCGACTTTCCCTACACCGGAGCCATGGGTGACAACGCGGCATGGGAGCGGCTGCACGAAGCCACCGATCTCGCAGACTGGCTCAGCGAAAGATTCTCTGGCATCGACGGCACCGTGACCGACCGTGACCTCGTTGACGCCAAGGCCCTGCGCGCGGCGGTCGCGCGGCTCGCGACCGCGACGAGCCGGGGCGAAGCACTAGGCCGCGACGACGTGGACGTGATCAACCTTTTTGCGGCGACCCCGGACATCCCGCCGGCACTCCCGGGTGGAAGCCGACAGGCCGGGCGCTCCCGGGCTCGAGCGAGTCAGGCGCTCTCGGCCATGGCGCGCGAGGCGATCGGACTTTTCGAAGCAGGCTCGGCCGGGCGCATCCGCGAGTGTTCGGCGGATGACTGTGCCCTAGTTTTTTATGACGAATCGCGCAGCAATAACCGCCGCTGGTGCTCCATGCAGCGCTGCGGCAACCGCGCCAAGGTGCGAGCGCACCGGGCTCGCAGCAGCACGCCCTAGGCCCACGGAGAGCACTCAGCCCATGCGCGAGTGTGCGATCACGAGGCCAATCGGAGCGGTCACCGCTAGGACGACCACGATGACGCGAAATGCCCACAAGAGAAGACGACTGCGGGAGTGGTGTCCCCGCACAGCCCAGACGAACAAGACCAGGGCGATCACGAGCAGCGCAGCACCGATGTAGCTCAGGTTGCGCAGTTCGGCCAGCGAGCCGATCAGCACGGCCACGTTGGCCAGGTTGAGCGCGATGACCTCGACCACGATCAGCCACACGGGCGGCTGGGTCGAGGCGAGTTGCGCCTGGCCGATGCCGAGAATCAGTTGGGCGACACCAGCAACCAACACGATGTAGGCGACAGCCCACGAGGCGATATAGCTCGGCGATGCCGCCGCAACAGCGGAGATCAACCCTCCCGCGATGATGCAGATGCCACCGAGGATAAGGAACGGGATTCCGGCTTTGTTCACGCTCTCCAGCCTATGCGTGCCGTACTGTGTGCAAGTGGACACACGGGAAGTTGCGCGCGGTTCGTTCCGTGGCTGGATGCTCAAGGGGCTCATCGACCAGCAAGGCTCCCACGTTGGACCACACGCGCAGAACGTGGAGAAGACCCACTCGTGGTGGCGGGTGATGTGCCTCACCGGTGTCGACTACTTCTCCACCCTCGGCTACCAGCCGGCCATTGCGGCACTCGCCGCGGGCCTGCTCTCGCCCATCGCCACCATCGTTCTGGTGGCGCTCACTCTTCTTGGAGCGCTGCCGGTCTACCGCAGGGTCGCGGCCGAAAGCCCCCGCGGGTCTGGCTCCATCCACATGCTCGAGAAGCTCCTACCCTGGTGGGCGGGCAAGCTCTTCGTGCTCGTGCTGCTCGGCTTCGCGGCGACCGACTTTATGATCACCATCACACTGTCTGCCGCGGATGCTGCGGCGCACGCGATTGAGAACCCGTTCGCCCCGAGTTGGCTGCACGGTAATCACGTGCTCGTGACCCTGGTACTGATCACGCTTCTCGGTGCGGTATTCCTGCGCGGCTTCAAGGATGCGATCGGGGTCGCCGTCGTTCTGGTGACGATCTACCTCGTGCTGAACCTCGTTGTTATAGCTGTGGCGCTGGAGCGTGCCGCGACGCATCTGACTCTGGTGTCGGACTGGTGGGGTGCCCTCAACGCACAACACGGCAACCCACTCATCATGGTGGGGATCGCACTGCTGGTCTTCCCGAAGCTCGCGCTCGGCCTCTCTGGGTTTGAGACCGGCGTCGCGGTGATGCCACAGGTGCACGGCGGGCCTCACGATACGGAAGAGAACCCGGTCGGCCGCATCCGAGGGGCAAAGCGACTGCTGACCACTGCCGCACTCATCATGAGCGGTTTTCTCATCACTTCAAGCCTCGTGACGACGCTGCTCATTCCGCAGAAGGAATTCCAGCCCGGCGGTGCCGCCAACGGGCGCGCACTGGCCTACCTGGCCCACGAATACCTCGGGAGCATCTTCGGAACCGTCTATGACGTGAGCACGATCTGCATCCTCTGGTTCGCCGGGGCATCGGCTCTTGCTGGGCTGCTGAACTTGGTTCCGCGCTATTTGCCGAGATACGGCATGGCCCCGCAGTGGGCGCGCGCGGTGCGACCACTCGTATTCGTCTTCATTGCCATTGCGTTTCTCATCACCCTCGTCTTCCAGGCGAACGTGGATGCCCAGGGCGGGGCATACGCGACCGGCGTTCTGGTGCTCATCACCTCGGCATCCGTCGCCGTTGCGCTCTCTGCCAGACGCAAGAAGCAACGTTGGCGCACCATCGGCTTCAGTGCGATCTCGTTGATCTTCATCTACACGACGGTGGTCAACGTGATCGAGCGACCCGATGGCGTGAGAATCGCGGCGCTGTTCATCGTGGGTATTCTGACGGTCTCGATCGTGTCGAGAGTGCGACGCTCTTTCCAACTGCGGGCAACCTCGGTGACCCTAGACGAGGAAGCACTGCAGTTCGTCACGGAAGACGCGGAAGTTTACGGCGCCATCCAGATCGTCACCCACCAGCCGGGAGACAACAACAAGACTGAGTACAGCAACAAGCTCCGTGATGAACGACGCTACAGCCACATCCCGTCGCACACACCGATCATCTTTCTCGAGGTCTACCCCTCAGACTCCTCCGATTTCGAGGAGGATTTGGTCGTGTGCGGCCTGACAAAGCACGGATACAGGGTGCTGCAGGTTGTGAGCGGCACCATTCCGAATACCATCGCCGCGGTGCTGCTGGAGATCCGAGACCAGACAGGCACAGTGCCGGAAGTGTATGTCGAGTGGACCCAGGGCAACCCGATCTCGAACATGTTCAAGTTCCTCATCACCGGCGCCGGTGAGATTGGACCCGTCACGCGCGAGGTGCTGCGGGAGGCGGAACCTCAAGGAAAACGTCGGCCCACGGTGCACGTGAGTTGAGCTCGGTCGCTGAACCCCTCGCTCTACTTCTGGCGGCCCAGCACGGTCTTGAGCGACACCTTGCGGGTGTACTCAATGGAGCCGAAGCGGAAGAGCCACACCGCCAGGCGCAGCGCGAGGTAACCGAGCCCAAACAGTTCGACGATGATGATTGCCGATTCCCACAGGTCTAGAGACCCAAACCCGTTGCGCAGCAATGCCGTGACTGGCGAGGAGAACGGAAAGTAGGTGAACAGCTGCACGATGAACGCGTTCGGGTCGCTCACGATCAGCGTGACGATGTAGAACGGGATGAAGATGAGCGCCATCATCATGCCGAAGAACGGCCCGGCATCCTTCACGCTCGGCATCGCGGCGCCGATCGCCACGAGTGTTCCGGTGAACAGGATGAACCCTCCGATGAGTATGAGGGCACCCACGATCATCCGCTGCGGATCAAAAATGAGCGACGAGATATCGAAACCGGGCAGCGCGAGTGAATCTCGGAAGAACAGGTAGCCGACGATGACCGGCAAGGCGAACACAAGGACCTGCACCACCGCGATCACAAACAACGACACAATCTTGCCGACGATGAGCGTTGTCGGGTTCACCGTTGTGAGGATCATCTCCGTGACCCGGTTCTCCTTCTCCTCCAGCGTGCTGTTGAGCATCTGGTTCCCGAGCATGACGATGCTGAGGTAGAAGGCCACGAGGAACAGCAGGGGTGGGATGACGGTGTTCAGACCGCCGGACACCTGGCCGTCCTTGTAGGCCAGCGACGTGATCTTCACGTCACCCTGAGCGACGGTGGTGAGTCCCGGTGAGCCGATCTTGTCCTGCGCACCCGTGACGAGGATCTGCTTGGCCACGGCGTCGTACTTGCCGTTCTCGAAGATCCCGCGGTCCACCCCGTACACCTGGACCGGCTGCGTCGCCGGGTCAGCGGGGTAGGCGAAGTACGCGTCCACCGTGCCGCTCTTGACGTCCGCGAGGGCCTGGTCCCCGTCTGCGGCCTTCGTCCCGCCGAACTGCGCGGCGACCGCCGAGGTGATCAGGCCTGAGCCGTCGGTGTAGGTGAACGTGAACTGCGCGTTCTTCTGCGCCTGCGCGGTGCTGTCGCTGCTCGAGCTGCTGATGAACACGAGCGCGAACACCGCGGCGAGGACGATCGGGATGGCGAGAGCGGCGACCCAGAACCGCCTCTTCGTCACGACTCGGAGGAACTCGAAACCGACGACAGTGCCGAGATTGTGCTGCGCCACGTCTCAGTCCCCCGCTCGCTCGGTCTGGCTGCCGTAGATCCGCAGGAAGATCTCCTCGAGGGAGGTCCGGACCGGGGTGAAGCTGCGCACGGTCACACCCTTCGCGACGAGCTCGTGCAGGATCTCGGCGGTGTCCGCACCAGGTCGAGGAGCAAAGACAGCGGCACCGTCGTGGTTCGAGACCACGTCGAACAGGTCCGATGTCGGCAGGGCCCCGGTGCAGGCCACCTTGATGACCGTCCCGCCGTACTGGTCCTGGACGTCCTCGACGGTGCCGTACGCCTCGGCGGCGCCGTCCTTGAGGAGGACGACCCGGTCGCAGAGCCGTTCCACCTCCTCCATCTGGTGGGTCACCATGATGACCGTGGCACCTGCGTGCTTCTGCTCCTCGATGATGTCCATGAGCAGCCGGCGGTTGACCGGGTCGAAGCCCTGCGTCGGCTCGTCGAGGATCAGCAGCTCGGGGTCGTTCATGATGGTCACGCCGAGCTGGATCTTCTGCTGCTGGCCGCCGGAGAGCTTGTCGACCCGGGTGCCGGCCTTGTCGGTGAGGTCGACCCGTTCGAGGTAGTCCATCGACCAGGTCTTGGCCTCCTTGGGGGTCAGGCCCTTGAGGCGGCCGAAGTAGACCATCACGTCGAGGACCTTCTCCTTCTTGTACAGGCCCCGCTCCTCGGGCAGGTACCCCAGCGTGGAGCCCTGTTGTGGGGTGAAGGTGCGCCCGTTGACGAGCAGGGTGCCGCCGGTGGGCTGGTAGATCCCCAGCAAGGCCCGGATGGTCGTGGTCTTACCCGACCCGTTGCTCCCGATGAAGCCGAACGTCTCACCCCGCATGACTTCGAACGACAGGTCCTCGATCACCGTTGTGCGCCCGAAGGTCATGGTGAACCCGTCGATCTCGATCACCCGTTTACGCTGTGCATCCCCTGACGCCATGCCAGTCACCGTACCGGCGACCACTGCTTCAGCCCTGGCAGTCATGCGGAGACAACTGCGCGGCGTACCGGTCAAGGCGCTGCCAACGAAGTCACCGGCCTCGCGTCTCGGCGGGGAGCGCGCCCCTCGGGTGGGGGGTGTCCGTATGGTTTTCGTCAAGCAGCTCGTAGCAGCGCCAAGCCATCATCAACCGCCGTGCTCGTGACG
>JBDTAD010000573.1:0-1541 GCA_039924815.1 Lacisediminihabitans sp. | reverse complement strand
AAGCCAGGTACGACTAATGGGCTGGAGCAACCCACCAATTCCCTGGTCGGAGCTTGAACGGCGACTCTCCGGGCGTACCAACGGGCGTGATGCTGAGCACGCCGGTGCCGATTCCGCTGACCGTGACGATGGGCCTTGGTCGCGTAAGCGGCAGAAGTATCGGCCGCTCGTGCTCCCCGATGTCGATGCAACGGTGCCATACGCGGAGTTGCACGCCCACTCGAACTTTAGTTTTCTCGACGGCGCCAGTGCGCCGGAGAGGTTGCTCGAGGAGGCGACCAGGCTCGGTTTGCACGCGCTTGCCATTACCGATCATGACGGATTTTACGGTGCCGTGCGCATGGCGGAGGCTGCGGCGAGCTACGAACGGGTCGCTACCATTTTCGGCGCAGAACTCTCTCTCGGGCTGAACACACCACAGAACGGCGTGGCCGACCCGGAGGGCAGCCACTTGTTGGTGCTGGCGCGCGGAGAGGAGGGCTACCACCGCCTTGCGGGTGCCATCACCTCGGCGCAACTCGCGGGGGGCGAGAAGGGTCGTCCTCGTTACGACCTCGATGAGCTCTCGGCGCGCGCGGGTGGTCACTGGCTCGTGCTTACCGGATGCCGAAAGGGGCGGGTACGCCAGGCGCTGATGGGCAAAGACAGCGTGGGTGATGGCAGGTTTGATGGCACAGCAGCAGCTGCGCGGGAGATCGACAGCCTCGTTCACCTTTTTGGGCAGGACAACGTCGTGGTGGAACTCATCGACCACGGTGAACCCCTCGACAGTGGCTACAACGACGTGCTTGCGGAGCTCGCAGCGCAGCGTGGGCTGCGCGTCGTCGCGACGGGCAATGTCCACTACGCAAGACCTGAGGGGCGTCACTTGGCCTCCGCGATGGCGGCGGTACGCGCGCGCAGGAGCCTTGCAGACCTCGATGGCTGGCTCTCGGCATCCGGTTCTGCGCACCTGCGCTCCGGTGCCGAGATGGCGGCACGCTTCGCCCGCTACCCCGGTGCCATAGAAGCCACCGTCAAGATCGCGGATGAACTGAGCTTTCGCCTGCGCACAGCCAAACCAGGCCTGCCCCAGCAGGAAGTTCCGCGTGGACACACGCCGATGAGTTGGCTGCGCGAGCTGGTCACGGCAGCGATCCCTGAGCGGATGCCGGGGATCGATGAGAAGGGCATGGCTCGCATCGAGCAGGAGCTTGCGGTCGTTGAGCAGAAGGACTTCCCCGGGTACTTCCTCATCGTGCACGACATTGTGCGTTTCGCGCGCGGCCGCGGCATCCTCTGCCAGGGCCGGGGCTCGGCGGCTAATTCGGTCGTCTGCTATCTGCTCAATATCACCGCGGTCGACCCCATCTTCTACGGACTGCCCTTCGAGCGCTTTCTCTCCAGCGTGCGCGATGAAGAGCCAGACATCGACGTCGACTTCGACTCTGGGCGCCGCGAGGAGGTAATCCAATACGTCTACGAGAAATACGGGAGAGAAAACGCCGCTCAGGTGGCCAATGTCATCCAGTATCGGCCCAAGTTTGCTACTCGTGACATGG
>JBDTAD010000572.1:0-3665 GCA_039924815.1 Lacisediminihabitans sp. | reverse complement strand
TACCTGGGTGCGCCTGTAGCGACACCGCTCGATCCGCGGCATCGTCTGGTGACGACGAAGTACAACCCTGCCCGCACCTGGACAGCTGAGAACTCGGTTGGAATCGGCGGCGCCTACCTGTGCATCTACGGCATGGAAGGACCCGGCGGCTATCAGTTCGTCGGGCGAACGGTGCCGATCTGGAACCGATTTCGAAAGGGAGGGCTATTCCAGGAAAATCCGTGGGCTCTCCGCTTCTTCGACCGGATCGAGTGGTATCCAGTCGAAGCGGACGAATTGCTCGAACTCCGAGCCGAGACAGACGCTGGTCGTGGATCGTTCGAGACGGTCGACGGCGAGTTCTCGATCGCGTCGTATGAGCGATTTCTCGAGGAGAACGCCGCTTCGATCGACGACTTTCGCCATCAACAGGCGCGGGCGTTCGGCGAGGAAAAGGATCGCTGGCGCGCCTCGGGTGAATTTGATCGACGTGACGAACCGGTCGTTGCCACGACCGACGATGTGGTGCTCCCCGAGGGAGCGACGGGCGTCTCGGCGCCATTCCTCTCGACGATCTGGCAGTTGAATGTCGAGAAGGGTGCGATTGTCAAGGCCGGTGATCGCCTCATGGCGGTGGAGGCGATGAAGATGGAATCCGTGATCGAGGCGCCGGTATCGGGTCGAGTGCTCGATATATATGCGAAGACCGGCGACCAGGTGTCGCCCGGCCAGGTACTGGTGTCAATCGGGGTTGGAGTATGAGTGCAGTCGCGCGAGTGAACCTTGCTTACGAGCGTCTCTCGCAGGTGGATCGGCCTGAGATCTTCATCAGCCTTCGCGATCGGCGCGATGCCGTCGCCGAGGCAGCGGTCCACGACGAACGCGCAGCGCGGGGCGAGAGCCTGCCGCTTTTCGGACTGGTCGTCGCGGTGAAAGACAACATTGATGTAGCCGGGCTCCCGACGACCGCAGGGTCTGCGGCCTACACATACTCCCCCACCTCCGACTCGACGGTGGTCGCTCGCTTGCGCGCACTCGGTGCCGTCGTCGTCGGCAAGACGAACCTCGACCAGTTCGCTACCGGACTCGTCGGTACCCGTAGCCCCTATGGGGCGGTGCGAAATGCCTGGGATCCCGCGCGCATTTCGGGCGGATCTTCGTCTGGTTCGGCTGTCGCCGTCGCGCTCGGCATCGTCGATCTTGCGCTCGGCACTGATACCGCAGGATCCGGACGGGTGCCGGCCGCCCTGAACGGAATCGTTGGAGTCAAGGCGACGCGGGGACTGCTGCCCACCACGGGCTCTGTCCCCGCCTGTCGATCGATCGATTGCATCACCGTGTTCGCTCGCGACCTCGATCTCGCGAGGCTCGCCACTGAACTGCTCTCGGGTGCCGATGGAATCGACTCGCTCGCCCGAGACGACCGGCCCGGAGAGGTCGTCCTTGCGGCCAGACCGCGCGTTGCAATCCCGTTGCCTTCGCACTTGGAAGGCATGGCGGACGGCTGGGTCAACGCATTTCGCGCGGCGGTCGATCGCCTGGTCTCGACCGGTGTCGAAGTTGTCGAGGTCGATATCGCGCCTCTTCTCGGGGCAGCGACCCTCCTCTACGACGGTTCATTCGTTGCTGAACGGTTCGCGGCGGTCGGCAAGTTCATTGAGAATCATCGTGACCTCATCGGCACCGACCTAGACCCGTCCGTGGCGTCAATCGTGCTCCAGGGTGGCACAGTAACCGCAGCCGACTACTACCGTGATAGGGAACGACTCGAGCGACTCGGACGAGTCGGACTCACCGCGCTCGAAGGCTTCGACGCACTACTCACCCCGACGACCACCTGGCACCCAACGATTGAGCAGGTGGCTGCTGACCCCATCGGTGCCAATTCCCGAATGGGTCGCTTCACGAACTTCGCCAACCTCCTCGATCTTGCGGCGCTGGCCGTGCCTGCTGGATTCGTCAACGGTCTCCCGTTCGGTGTCATGTTCACCGGAGGCGCGTTCTCCGATCGCGCTCTAGCAGACCTCGCGCGCCGGCTCGCGGCACCACGGATCGAGCTGGTCGTGGCCGGCGCACACCTTCGCGAACAGCCGCTGTCTGTGCAGCTCGTTGCCGCCGGCGGAACGTTTGTTCGCGACATCGAAACCGCGCCTTGCTACCGCCTCTACGAACTCGCCACCACGCCCCCGAAGCCGGGGCTCGTCCGCGTGTCATCTGACGGTTCGAGCATTCGTGGCGAACTCTGGTCGCTCCCGTCCGCGGGTTTCGCCAGCTTCGTCGAATCGCTGCCGTCACCGATGACGATCGGAGCGGTCACCCTCGTAGGAGGCGAGGTCGTTCGCGGATTCCTATGCGAGCCCGACTCTCTGATCGGGACCCGCGACATCACGCGGTACGGGGGCTGGCGCGCGTGGTTAGCGGTGCGTGCAGGAGGTGAATCGGATCACGCAATTGCCGCGCTTTTCAGTGCTAGTACTGCCACCGGTGAAGGACCAGCCACGGCAGAATAGAAGCTATGAGCACCACAAGCCAGCGCGCGGCCAAAGTCGGTCGACCCCGCGCGGTATCAGATACCGCCCCCGAGACCTCGCCACGCGACCAGATTCTCACCGCCGCGGCAGCCCTGTTCGTCGAGCAAGGCTTCGGAGCGACGTCTACGCGTGCGATAGCCGAGGCGGTAGGTATCCGACAGGCGTCCCTGTACTACCACTTCGCGGGCAAAGATGAGATTCTAGCCGAACTGCTCGAAACCTCCGTTCGTCCGAGCGTCGAGATCGCCCGGCGGCTCCTCGACGAGGCGGGCGACGATCCCGCCGCCGCCGCCGCGACCCTCTACGAGCTGGCCCTCATCGACGTCGACACCCTCGCCAAGACTCCGCATAACATTGGCACGCTCTACCTGCTCCCCGAGGTACAGGATGTGCGCTACAACGCCTTCCACAGTGAACGCGACCAACTGCAGGCGGTCTACGGTCAGCTCGGCATGCTCGCTCGTGGCAGCGGCGCGGCATCCGACACCGCGGAGGCGAAAGCGGTTGTCCCCGACGGCGCGCTTCTCGGTGCGGCACTCATCCAACTCGTCGAGGTGGTCATCCAGCTACGTCGATCCGGAGCCTGCCCCGAGTCGATCAGCGCTCCCGCGATCGCGGCGTCTTGCCTTCGCCTCATCGGAATCTCCGAACCTGCGGTCGCGCGCGCAGTCAAGAAGTATTCCGCTTCCTCATCCGAGCAGGGATCGCCCGCGGACTGAGGCTCTCGGCCGAGCGTGTGCCCCCCGCTCGTTGCTGGAGCCCAGGCTCGGAAGGCACCAACCACGTCGATTCGTTACGCGCGGCCGCGGCGTCGGCATTGGGTGCAAAAGTGCGCACCGTGATATCTAATCGAATGGCCACGCGCACACTCTCGCCCGGCTTCCTAGCCATTCGCGTTGCGGATCACAGACAAAACGTGAGCAGCATCCGCGCACCCATCTTGCTGGCACATCAATGTTGATGGGCAGTCCGACGGTCAGCGGGGCGGAAATTGAGGATGAATTCGAAGACCGATCTGAAGGTGTTTTCGACTTCGCGGCGCGACTCCCGAGGACTCAAATATCAAGCGCTCGAGAATTTGTCAGTCTTGGTGTTCAAAGCCGATGAGCCAGAGAACCCCATACCTGTCGCGCACTTGGCCGTCGCTCGCGCCCC
>JBDTAD010000571.1:0-6811 GCA_039924815.1 Lacisediminihabitans sp. | reverse complement strand
CGCCGTGAGCCCCATACCGAGGTAAGTCTTACCAAAAAAGAGGCTCATTGCGATGAAGGTAATCACCGTAATGACAATGACAAGCAAGCGCTGGGACTCAAGTTCGACGCCAAAGAAGCTGACTGAGCCGTTCACCCCCGGCGGAACGAAGGGATCTTGCCCCCAAAGCACGATGATGATCGCGCCAGAAAAGATCGCGAGTCCGAGCGTGACTAGAAGCGAAATCATGGGCGGGGTACCACGCTTACCAATCGCCACCACACCCATCACCAGACCTATGACCGCGCAGATGATGACGGTCACGATCTGGGCCAACCCCTGAGGAAGGATGCCGTTCAGCAGGGAGTAGGAGATCAAGCCACCGAATACCGCCAGCGTGCCCTGGGCAAAGTTGACGACTCGGGTAACTCGGTGAATAACCACGAAGCCACTGCCAATGAGCGCGAAGGACGCGCCGAGAGCAATCCCCGAGACGAGATAGCTAATGAAGTCGCTCATGCCTGACCGTCTTCCGGACTCGCGGCCTTTACCGGGGCGAACTCGCCCAAGTAGGCCTTGTGGATGACGGGGTCCTGAGCCAAGTCGGCGCTCAGCCCTGTGGTCACGATCCGACCGGCTTCCAATACGTAAGCGCGCGGACACAGCCTGAACGCAAGCGAGACTTCCTGCTCAATCAAAAGGATTGTTGTACCGCGTTCCTCGTTAAGCCGCTTCAAATGAGTCGCCAGATCCGCAACCACGAGCGGAGCAAGTCCGAGTGAGAGCTCGTCGATGACAAGCAAATCTGGCGCGGCCATCAGCGCGCGTCCCACCGCAACCATCTGCTGCTGACCGCCCGAGAGCGTGCCGCCCAGATGACGACGGAGAGCCGCGAGATCTGGCAGCAGCTCATAAATTGCAGAGGGGTTGCGGTTCTTTGCTTTCCACGCACCGAGTCGCAGGTTCTCGTCAACCGTCATATCGGCGAAGAGTTGTCGGCCTTCCGGGACCTGTGCCACTGTGCCATCGACCTTGATGCTGCCGCGCGCAACGGGAAGCAATCCGCAGATCGCATTGACCAAAGTTGATTTGCCTGCACCGTTAGGCCCCACCAAGGCGACCATTTCCCCACGCTCAACGGTGAGGCTCACCCCATCGAGAGCGGTTGCAGCGCCGTAACGGACGACAACGTCACTTACTTCAAGCACTTGCTCGCTCCGTTCCCAAATATGCGGCGATGACTAGCTCGTTCTGAATGATCTCTTGCGGTGTGCCTTCCGCGATCACCGAGCCGAGATCGAGAACGGTGATCCTGTCGGCAAGCTGCGTGACCATCGCGACATTGTGCTCGATCAGCATGATCGTCATGCCGTTCGAGTGGAGCTCGGTGATGAGCTCGGACAGACTCTCTCGTTCCGATGCCCGCAGTCCAGACGCGGGCTCATCGAGAAGCAACAGCTCGGGCTCTCCCGCGAGTGCCCTTGCCACTTGCAGCCGCCGCTGTTGTCCTAGCGGGAGACTCTCTGCTTCGCGATCGGCCCACTCGCTCAATCCGACCCGGTCCAGGGCGTCACGAGCAGTCTGAAGGATCCGCTTCTCCTCCGCTGTCTGACTCGGGAGTCGCAGCGCCGCCGTGAACGGCCCGCTCTTTGTGCGGGCGTGCGCGCCGACCATCACGTTCTCGAGGACGTTCATCCCAGGAAAGATCCTGGCGCCCTGAAACACTATGGCGATGCCACGGCGCGCACGCACGTGCGGTGGAAGGCGGTCGATGCGCTCACCGTTCACGGTGATCGACCCGGACTGAGGAGACAGGTGTCCACTGATCAGATTGAACAGTGTCGACTTGCCTGCCCCATTCGGGCCGATCACCCCACGAAGTTCTCCGCGTTCAACGGTGAGGCTGACATTACGGGTGGCGAACACTCCGCCAAATGCACGGGAAACATCGTTGACGACGAGCATTGCGCCTTCCTTGTGCCGGTCTGACCGACTATTTGGGGAGGTTTGTCTTGAACTTGCCGAGCGCGTATTCCGTTGCCTTGAATTGGCCGCCCTTGACCTGAACTATCGCAACGGCATCCGTCGTGAGGCCCGCGTGATTGGTCGGCGAGTACTTGTAGTGGCCAGCTGGCATAAGGACGTCGAGAGATTCAAGCGCGTCGCGGACCGCATCACGATCACTGGACTTCGCCTTTTGAATTGCTGCCTTGAGGAGGCTGATGCCGGTCAGACCGTCGAAGGCGAACTGCGGCGGGTACACACCACCATTGGCGGACTTCCACGGGGTGACGAACGCATCGATCTGCTTCTTGAGCGGTCCGTCAGGGAGTTCGTCTCCGGCTACAGCGATACTCGCTCCCATAATGACGCCTTCCGCTGCGTCGCCCGCGGGCTTCACATACAGGCTGGAGGCCTCGGCTCCCGTCATGTACAGCTGAATTCCCGGAGCCTTCGCGTGCATCTGCTTCGTGATGATCACTGGCGCAGGTCCAGCACCCCAGACGAGCAGTCCATCGGCCTTCGAGTTCTGCACGTGGGTGATCAGGGCCGAGAAGTCGGTCGCCGTCTGGTCGTAGGCCTCATCCAAAGCGACCTTGAGGCCAGCCTTGTCTGCTGCAGCCTTCGTCGCGTCGTTACCGGTCTGGCCGTAGACATCCCCACCGGCATAACCAATCGCGATGCTCTTGACGCCTGTCTTCACGAAGTAGTCAACCAGTGCCTGCGCGTAGACCTCCGGGGTGGCCGGCACAGTGAACGCGTACTTGTTGCTTCCATTGGCAAGAACGCTGATCGGGCTGAGCGCCAGCGTGGGGATCTTGTTCGTGACTGCGCTGGGTGCCGTCGCCGCCGATGCGCTAGCGAAGGACGACGAGAGGATTGCTGACACCGACTTGTCCGCGGCCAACTGGTTGTACTCGGTGACCGACTGCGTCACGTCAGTCTTATCGTCCTTGACGATCAGCGTGACCTTGCGTCCGTCGATGCCGCCCGCGTCGTTGATAGAGGCAACTTCCTGCTCCGCCGCCGCCTTGTCACCGGTGCCGAGTGGAGCATAAGGCCCGGTCAGTGGAACGACCATGCCGATCGTAATCGGCCCTTTCTCCTGCGGTTTAGTCGTGGAACCGGTTGTGGCCGGTGTCGATGAACACGCTGTCATCGCTAAGGCAGTGGCCAGTATTACGGCCGTGGTCAGGACTCTGTGCTTCATTGCAACTCCAATTTTCGCCATTGAAATTCGAATCAAGGTGGTGCCTTGGGAAGGGTCGATCTTCAGGTTTCTTGATTATCAGGAAACCTGTTAGTGGATTATGGCCACATCCAGACTTGCCTGTCAATGCTGCGCCACCCTGAGACGCGCCTTCCGCAACAGAGCTGACGTGGGGCAATCACGCAGAATAAGTCTTGCGCAGCTCCGCTTTTTGGATCTTGCCACTGCCCGTGCGCGGCAATGTCTCCACGATTTCCACCCGCTTTGGAATCTTGTACTTCGCAATCTTTTTATCCAGATGAGCCCGCACTGTGTCGCCATCGAGCGCAAACCCCTCCCGAATTGTGACCACAGCGATCGGCACTTCCCCCCACTTGTCATCAGGAATACCGATGACGGCGACGCTCCCGACAGCCTCGAGCTCCGCGATCACCTGTTCAACTTCTGCCGAGTAAATGTTCTCGCCGCCGGAAATGATCATGTCTTTGAGCCGGTCAACGATGAACAGAAAACCATCAGCGTCGACGTAGCCCATATCGCCAGACTTGAACCACACGTCATCCGCAAAACACTGCGCTCCCACTTCGGGCTGGTTCCAATACTCCTTGATGACGTTAGGGCCCATCAACTGAATTTCGCCCACTTCCCCAGCTGCGAGCTGGGTACCCGTCGAGTCAACGATTCGCATGTCAGTGAAGAAATGACTCAGGCCGCCGGAGCCAGCCTTGTCACGGCTCATCTCGGGCGACAGGCTCGTCGCACCCGGTGAGGTTTCGGTCATACCGTAGCCATTTGAAAACGCCAACCCTCGGCTCTCATAGGCTTCAAGGACTCGAATGGGCACAGCGGATCCGCCGCAGGTGAGCTTATTCAAAGAACTGATATCGGTTGCGTCCCAGCGGGGGTCCTCGCACAGCATCTGGAAGGTGGTGGGGACGCCGCTGAGTGCGGTGGCCTTGTACCGCTCGATGAGCGCTAGCGCGCGGCCGGTGTCAAATCTCGGCTCAAGGATCACGGTGCCCCCCTTGAGCAGGGTGGGTAACAGTCCCATGTTGAGCGAGGCAACGTGAAACAGCGGCGAGATCATCAATGCCACGTCGGTGCTCACGAAGTCGTAATCGACCAGAACGTTAAAGCAGTTCCAGGTGATGTTGGCGTGAGTGAGGACCGCCCCCTTGGGAAACCCTGTTGTTCCGGAGGTGTACAGGATCATCGCTGGATCATCTAAAGACACAGCAACATCCAGCCGTTCGGGCGATGCAGTTCCGATGATGTCTTCGTAGTCTTCAGTAGCGACACCGGAAGCGGCCGCCGCCGGCAACGGGTGCGTGCTCGCCGCAGAAGACGGCTGATACGACACCACAACGAGACGAGATACCTCGGTTTCCTCGCTGCCCGCGAGGGCCAATTCCGACATGACATCCGCGTGGAAAAGTATGCTCGCGCCCGAATCTCGAAGGACAAAAGCGATCTCGGGCGCTGCCAGCCTGCTGTTGACCGGAATAAAGATCGCGCCCAACGTTCCTAGCGCGAAAAACAGTTCGACGAAAGCAGGGTGGTTCTCGCCGAGATAGGCGACCCTCGACCCTTTCACGACGCCGCGCTCCCTGAGTGCCGACGCCAGACGATCAATACGTTCGCTCAAGCGTCCGTAGCTGATCTCGGAATCTCCGAAGATGATGGCTGTCTTCTGTCCCGACTTCACACGCCTGCGGTGAATCCACGAGCCTATTCCTTGGTTCAGCATTGAACCCACGATCCTTTACTGCATCCGATATCGGATGCCGGGTAGACAAATTAGTGATCGCAAAACCACTCCACGGTAGCTACACCGTAAAATTTATAGTTGAAGAAGTCAATTGTTTTTTAAACATCCTTTCTACTCTGGGCCCCTAGACGCCGTCTCTGAGACTGTCCGTAAGACCGACCATGTGGCGCGGAGCCACCGGCGTAGATAATGGAGAATGCCGAAGCGGATGTCCGACGTCGCGGGCGAGGCAGTCCTGCTCGCCGGGGGCGCCCGCGCCATCCTGCTGCAGATCGCAGACCCCGGCGTTGGCGAGGGAGTCGCGCGTCACAGCGACTTCGCAAGCGACCCGATGAGACGCCTGCGCAACACACTCACCTATATATACGTCGTCGTGTATGGCACAGCGGATGACCAGGCTCGCGTTGTCGCGATGGTGAATGCAGCGCACCAGAGCGTGCGAGGCCCGCGCTACGACGCGGTCGATCCTCAGTTGCAGCTCTGGGTCGCGGCCACTCTCTACGACACCGCGATCACCGTGTACGAGTCGGTATTCGGCGTGCTTTCACCCAACGATGCGGATGCCCTCTACCTGGAGTACGCCGTGCTCGGTACCGCGCTGCAGGTCCCGCCCGAACTGTGGCCGGATGACCGCGCGGCCTTCCACCGCTATTGGAACTCTCAGCTCGCGCGGCTCAGGGTGACCGACGATACCCGGCGCGTGGCCCATGATCTGCTCCACTCGCACGCCTTTCCGTGGTGGCTGCAGGCGGGGATGCCGCTCGCCCGTCTCGTGACGGCGGGCCTGCTGACTCCGTCACTGCGGGTCGCGTGTGAGCTGCCCTGGGATGCGCGGAGGCAGCGGCGCTACGAGCGGGCTATGCGCGTGACCGCTGCCCTGTATCCGCGGCTGCCGCGAAGCATCCGTCACTGGCCGATGCGGCACTACCTGCGCGCCTTTCACCACCAATGAGAGGTACCTGCTTCCTGCGATACGCGGTACCGCCGCGCGCAGCGTCACAGAGAAAGAAGAGAAGGGAAGACCGACATGAGAATCAAGCTGACCAGCGTGTTCGTGGATGATCAGGCGGAGGCACTGCGCTTCTACACCGAGATTCTGGGTTTCGTGAAAAAGCATGATGTGCCGCTGGGCGACGACCGTTGGCTCACGGTGGTGTCGTCGCAGGATGCTGATGGCGTCGAGCTACTTCTCGAACCCAGTAGCCACCCCGCCGTGAAGCCGTTCACCGAGGCACTGGTCGCCGACGGCATTCCGTTCACGGTCTTTCACGTCGACGACGTGCAGGCGGAATACGACCGCCTGAGCGCGCTCGGTGTGCGCTTCACCCAGAAACCGACCGAGATGGGACCGGTGACAACCGCCGTGCTTGATGACACGTGCGGCAACCTCATCCAGCTCATGCATCAGGACGGCGAGATGTAGTCAGTCGAAGCTAGAGCTTTTCGATGGGGATATCGACGCAGTCGATATCAGACAGGTGGGCGAAGCTCGTCAGAGCTTTTCGATCGGAGAAATCTTGATGAGCAGGCGCTTGCGACCGGCTGGTCCGTCGAACTGCACCTCTGCGACGCTCTTCGGACCAACTCCAGTCACCACCGAGACTCGGCCCTCGCCGAAGTCGTCGTGGCGGATACGGTCGCCAGCCACGAGCGTGAGGTCGCCGTTGTCACGCACGGTGCCGGTGACCTGGTTGGTCCACTCGGTCTTCGGCTTGGCTGCGTTGCGTGCGGCCCGCGCCCGTGCCACTGCCCCCGGGCCGGAATCACCGCTTTCGTAGTCTGAGCCTGCTCCACTAAGAGGACCAGCACCGAGCTCCGCACCAAAACTACTGCGACGCGCATTGAGCGCCCGC
>JBDTAD010000570.1:0-4426 GCA_039924815.1 Lacisediminihabitans sp. | reverse complement strand
GTGGGTCACTCCGTCCAGAGTGGGTCGACGCGTCGAACCACTCTGGACGAATAGACCCAGATCGGGAATCAGTGAGTGGCGCCGAGGCTAGCGGTTGTAGTTCGGGGCTTCCATGACCATCTGGATGTCGTGGGGGTGCGATTCCTTGAGGCCGGCCGCGGTGATCCGCACGAACTTGCCCTTGGCGCGCAGCTCGTCTATTGTGCGAGCCCCCACGTAGAACATGGACTGCCGCAGTCCGCCGAGCAGCTGATACGTGACGGATCCCACGGGGCCGCGGTACGCGACCTTGCCCTCAATACCTTCGGCGATCAGTTGCTCGTCGCTCGGAACATCCGCCTGAAAGTAGCGGTCGCGGGAGTACGACGTCTTCTTGCCGCGAGTCTGCATCGCGCCGAGTGAGCCCATGCCGCGGTACGACTTGAACTGCTTGCCGTTGACGAAGAGCATGTCCCCGGGGCTCTCATCCGTCCCAGCGAGGAGGGAGCCGAGCATGACGGATTCGGCGCCGGCGACGAGCGCCTTGGCAATGTCTCCCGAGTACTGCAATCCACCATCCGCGATCACCGGAATGTTGGCCTCGCGCGCGGCGAGGTAAGCCTCGTACACCGCGGTCACCTGCGGCACCCCGACGCCAGCGACGACGCGAGTGGTGCAGATCGAGCCTGGTCCAACGCCGACCTTGATGGCATCCGCGCCGGCGTCGACGAGCGCCTGCGCACCGGCGCGGGTCGCGACGTTGCCGCCGATAATGTCGATGTTCTTGAACGCCGGGTCGGACTTGAGCCTGCGGATCATGTCGATCTCGCCCTTGGAGTCGCCGTTAGCCGTGTCGACAACGATCACGTCGACGCCGGCATCCGCGAGCACTCCCGCGCGCTCCCACGCATCACCGAAGTAGCCGATGGCGCCGCCGACGCGCAGGCGGCCCTCTTCATCCTTGGTCGCGTGCGGGTATTGCTCGGTCTTATCGAAGTCCTTCACGGTAATGAGTCCGGTGAGACGCCCGGCCGCATCGACCAGCGGCAGCTTCTCAATCTTGTGCTGCGCGAAAATAGCAATCGCCCCATCCGGATCAATTCCGGTCGGAGCGGTGATAAGCGGCATCTTCGTCATGACGTCGCGAACGAGCGTGGTCTCTTTCTCGAACTGGGAGACGAATCGCATGTCACGGTTGGTGATGATCCCGACGAGCTTGCCGTCTCCCTCGATGACGGGAAGGCCAGAGATACGGAAATGGCCGCAGATCTCGTCGACTTCGGCGACCGTCGCATCGGGTGTCGTCGTGACCGGATTGGTGACCATGCCAGATTCCGACCGCTTCACCTTGTCGACGAAATTGCCCTGATCTTCGATCGAGAGATTGCGATGCAGGATGCCGAGGCCACCGTGACGCGCCATCGAAATGGCCATCCGTGCCTCAGTAACTGTGTCCATGGCTGCAGAAATCAGCGGCGTATTCACGCGAATGCGGCGGGTCAGCCTCGAGGAAGTGTCTACCTCACTCGGGATCACATCAGTGTGTCCGGGCAGCAGCATGACATCGTCGTAGGTGAGGCCGATAAAACCGAATGGATCAGGCTGGCTCATTGAATTCCCTTTATGCGCGTGTCAATAGGCCCGGATGCAACGCTGAATGCCGGTACCCAATATTAACCGGTAACACGGCGGCACAATTCCACCGCGACAGAAATTAGCTGACAGCAGTGGATGTCGAGAGCTGGAAGCGGCTCTCCCCGTCATATTTGTAGATCCCATAGTGGGCACTCGTCGGGTCACCGTTCGCATCGAAGCTGATCATGCCCGAGACGCCGTCGTAGTCAATGTCGCTCTGCGTCTTCAACACATCGAGACACTCGCCGTAGCTGAGGCACTTGATGCCCTTTTCTGACACACTCTGCAGGGTGCGTGCGATCGCCGTTCCGCTGTCGCTCTTCGCGGACGATGCGGCGAGCGCGGCAAGGATTGTGGCGTCGTACGCTTCGGCCGCGTAGCGGAAGTCGGTGACGTTGGGATCAGCCGACTTAACCCTCGCCTTGAACGCGTCACTCGGAACAGCCCCGTCGAGAATTCCATTGACGCCCGTGAGAGTGCCGTTCGGCAATGCCTGCGAATAGTCGGCCATGGCACCACCGGTGAGCCAGAGCTTTGCCCCGCCGAGGCTTGCGGCATTGAGTCCGGTGATCAGTGCCTTGTTCTGCTCGATCGCGGTGAACGGACTGGCTATCACCACAACATCCGGCTTCGCTTTGGTCACGTTCGCGAGCACCGTTGCGATAGTGCTCGCCGCATCGAACTTCTCTGCGGCCACGACCGTTCCGCCAGCCGTCTTGAGCGCCTTGGGGAACGTACTGTTGATTGCATTTCCCTGGTCATCATCGAAGTAGATGAGAGCAGCCTTGGCGCCCTTGGTCTTACCGATCAACTGGCCGAGGGCGGTGCCCTGAAGGGAATCCGGTGGAGTGGTGCGAAACAGATATCCAGAATCTTTCGCGGTGGTGATGGCCGTGGCGGTGGCCGCCGTCGCGATCATGGCGATCTTCGCTTCGACAAGTTTCGGAACGAGACGCAGGGCAAGAACGGATGACGACGGTCCGATAATCACGTCGGTCTTCTTGGTCACGAGGTCGGCAAATGACGTCTCTGCTGTCGTGGACGAAGCATCACCAGAGTCGCGGTGCAGAACCTCGACCGGCTTGCCCAGCACACCACCTGCAAGGTTGATCTCCTTAACCGCGACCTCAACACCCGCGACCTGCGCCGGTGCGATGAACGACGCGGATCCGGTCGTCGGAAAGAGCGTGCCGATGTGCAGAATGCCGTCTCCGGTCGGCGCGATAGCGGTCGGTGTCGGCGACCGCTTCACCGTCTTTGCCTCCGGCGCGCAGGACGCAAGCGCAAGCACCACCGCCACCGCGGTGACCGCTGCAACGCCCAAACGACCCATGCACTGCGCCCGGCTACCGTTCTTCACCCTCGGAAGACTACCCAAGCATCAGGCGAGGGGCGCTGAGGCGCGACGGGTGCGGGCCGTAGCAATGAGGTCGAGACTCAGCACGATGAGCGCAACCCACACTAGGCCGAAGCCAAGCCAGCGCTCTGCAGGCATCGCCTCACGCAGCACGAAGGCTCCGAAAACGAACTGCAGCAGAGGCGTGAGGTACTGAATCAGCCCCGTGTAGACCAGCGGCAGGCGCCTGGCTGCCGCTGCAAAGGCGAGCAGTGGTAGTGCGGTGACCACGCCAGCGCTCAACAGCAGCAAGGCGTGCCCGACTCCGTAGTGGCCGAACGAGATCCCAGCATCTAGCTGAACGAAAACGAGTTGAACGATCGCCAGCGGGACCAACCAGGCGGTCTCCACGGTCAAGCCGCTCAGCGCATCCACCCGCGGTCCAACACGCTTCTTGACCAGGCCGTAGAGACCGAAGGAGAAGGCAAGGCTGAGCGCGATCCATGGGAAGGCTCCGTAACCGATGGCGAGCACGAGCACCGCAATCGCGCTGATGCCTACGGCGATCCATTGGGCAAGACGCAGCCGCTCGCGCAGCAGCACAACGCCGAGGAGCACTGTGACGATCGGGTTGATGAAGTACCCCAGCGCAGTCTCAACGACGTGGCCAGCCAGGACGCCCCAGACGTAGACCTCCCAGTTGATGAAGATCAGCACGGCGGCGAGCGAGAGCATGAAAAGCTGACGGGGCTGGCGCACAATGGCGATGAGAGCCGGCCACTTGCGAAGGACGGTGATGAGGATCACGCAGAAAGCCACCGAGAACAGCACTCGCCAGTCAACGATCTCAAACGCCCCGGCCGGGCGGAGCAGCAGAAAATAGGCCGGAAACGCACCCCACGTCGCGAAGGCTGCCACGGCAAAGAAAATGCCAGACCGCTCTTGCGCGGATGCCTCGGAAGGCGTGGGCGTTGCTGGCGGCATCCTGAAAACGTTACTCCGGTCTTGTAATCATGAAACGCGAAAAAGGCCCGCCCGAGAAACTCGGACGGGCCTTCTGCTGAAAACTATTAGCGAACGACGACCGCGAGAACGTCGCGAGCCGAAAGAACCAGAAGGTCCTCTCCGCCGTACTTGACCTCGGTTCCGCCGTACTTCGAGTAGATGACCTTGTCGCCCACGGCGATGTCGAGCGGCACGCGGTTGCCGTTGTCGTCGATGCGGCCTGGTCCTACTGCAACGACCTCGCCCTCCTGGGGCTTCTCCTTCGCAGTGTCAGGAATGACGAGCCCGGAAGCAGTAGTCTGCTCGGCCTCGACCTGCTTGATGACAATGCGATCCTCGAGCGGCTTGATGGAGACTGCCACGTTGACCTCTTCTTTCTCAAAACTTCGAAATCTTGGGTTAGCACTCTCACTGCGAGTGTGCCAGAACCACTGTACCGGTCGATTAGCACTCTCGCAATTGGAGTGCCAA
>JBDTAD010000569.1:0-5323 GCA_039924815.1 Lacisediminihabitans sp. | reverse complement strand
GGGGCAGATCACCAACCTGATCAACGCCAGCGCCGACGACCCGACCGGGGTGAAGATCGATGCGCCACAGGATTCCGCAACGTCGACGGCGGTTGTTGTGGGCGAGCTCGGGATCACCAAATCGGTCACCGAGCCGAGCTTCGACTCTGTCGGCGACGTGCTCCATTTCACCGTCACCGTGACCAACAACGCCAACACCGCCGCGTCGGTCGTGGTTTCGGACGCTAACCCCGGCCCCGGTACGTTTAGCACCACGTGCGGGTCGATCCCGGCCCTCGCGCCCACCGCATCCGTGCAATGCACGGCGAACTACACCGTGACCCAGGCCGACCTCGATCGAGGTTTCGTGATCAATAACGCACACGCGGACGGTATTGCCGGAGGCGTCCCTATCCATTCGCCGACGGTGCAGACCAGCTTGACGGCGATCGCCCACCAAGCGCTTGCGCTCTCGAAGACTCCGAATGTCACGTCGTACTCAGCCGTCGGGGCTGTAATCGCGTACACGCTCAAGCTCGAGAACCAGGGAAACGTCACCCTCTCGTCGCCACGGATTGTCGAAGCTAGCCCCGGTGCCGGTGCGTTCAGCTCGGACTGTGGCTCGATCGTCGGACCGATCGTGCCGGGTGGCTCGGTGTCGTGCTCCACCTCCTACACAGTGACCCAGGCAGATATCGATGCCGACACACTGACTAACACCGCGCACGCGGACGCGACCGCACCCAACGCGGATGTCGTCCAGGCACCGCCGGCGATCGCGGTCACACCGGCAAACCCGACGTTTTCGCTGACACTCGCCAAATTAGTTACCGAGCCAACCTTTGATGCCGTCGGTAACGACTTGCATTACTCGCTCACCCTGACAAATGTCGGCAACTCGACGCTCACGGCGGTGACCTTTGCGGATCCCGCGCCTGGCTCGGGCAGTTATGGCAGCAATTGCGCAACAGTGAGTGCGACACTCCTTCCCGGCGCGAACGTCTCGTGCAGTGCAACCTATATGGTCGCGCAAGCCGATCTCGACAGTGGCGCGGTGACAAACCAAGCGCATGGCAGCGCAAACGATCGCACGACACAATCACACCCGTCGAACAACGCCGCCGCGACCTCGCTCGCGGTTCAAACCGCGAGGTTGGATCTGGTAAATACGGCGGCCGAAACGAGCTACCACGGTGTTGGCGACGTGCTGCACTTTACGATCACGCTGACCAACACGGGGAACGTGAGCTTAACCCGCACGAGGGTCTCCAGTTCGTCCCCGGGAGACGGTGCCTTCACCACCACGTGCGGCACAGTAGCCGTTGCACTAGCTCCTGGCCTTTCGACGGTCTGTCAGGCGAACTACACGATCACTGCGGCTGACCTCGACCTCGACGTCGACGTGCGCACCAGCGCAGCAAGCGCGTCCGCGGTCGCTGCCGGCGGTGCGGTCCTCAGAGCGGTCGACGCGCAGGCCAGCGTCGCACGTGGAAGCTCGACTCTCGCGATGACCGGTATCAACGGCTCCACGCTCGCCCTCATCGCGCTTGCTCTGCTGCTCTGCGGCGGTGTGGTACTGAAGCTGCGACGCGGATGGTCTGCGCATCGGGGCGAACCTAGCTCGACGGATGCGTGACCGAGTTGTCGCATGGCCGTGCGACCGGAGCAATCGACCGTGCCGGACGAGCATGGACCGCATCAATCGGCAAAGCTAACTATCCGGTTCCCCATGAAAACAATGGAAAACCGCAGATATCTGTTCTCATCCCGGAGCACCCCAAACTTTCGTCGAGTATTCCAAAGGTCGTTGGTTCACATGTAGCCCCCGCGACAGAAGTAGCACTGAGAAGGCCCGGAATCATTTGAGATTCCGGGCCTCCTCTGCTGGACGAACTCATCTGGTTGCTGTCGTCGTCGTTGCCGGCGCGTCGCGCTTCAGCCGGCGTTTAGGGGACCAGATCGTCGGAGTTGTGCGCCCCCGGAATGGGGGCGTCCTGAGCGCGGTGGATGCCGTGGAAACGGGGGCCCTCAGCGTAAACTAGTCCGTATCTATCTGGGGGTTACCGCTAACATGCGTTTGACTAGAACGCTCGTCATGAGGGTTTGGTTGGCTGTGCGGCAGTACAATAGCCAATCAGTTCCGCGCCCCCTCGACGCCCCTAGAGTGTTCGTCCCTGGCCTCAGTAGCACACGCGTGCTTATCTTCGGATCGGGCGTCGCTGTCGGCTGGGGGGTGACAAGTCACGAGATCGCATTGCCGGGTGCGCTAGCGAGGGCGCTCGCCCTGCGCTCAGGGCGCGGTGCTGATGTTGAAATTCACGCGGATATGAGAATCACCTCGCAAAATGCGCTCAGCGTGCTGCGCGGGCTCGACGTGAGTGCATATGACGTCATCATTCTCGTCCTCGGTGCCAATGATGCGATTCGGCAAACACCGCTGGTCAAATGGCGCACCGGCATCTCGACCGTGCTTGCGCATCTTGAGGCACACGCATCCGTACGGGCCCAGTTCTTTGTCGTCGGGATTCCACCGATTCGTTCGATACCGGGGTTCGCCGGCACGTTTGGTGGCATTGCCACGCAGCACGCAGCGGACCTTAACCGAGAGTCACAGCAGCACTGCGTGTCGGTGGCGCGCGCGGAGTTCATTCCGCTGCTCGCCGCTGAAGGACAATCCTCTCAGCGGTACCGCGATGGTCGAACCTACCGTTGCTGGGCAATGGCCATAGCCGAAGTGGTAGCACCAACGCTGCACATCGCACGCTGGGGCTCCAGCGCGTGGGACTCTGACTTTGAGGATGTTTCAGCCGGGGAGGCCGAATTCGGCCGCTGATCGCTTACCGCACTTGACGAGCACCCGAGCTCGACTAACCGGATACTTAGCCTGCCTAGCGCAGCGGTAACGCCGTTAGTTCTTTCAGCTGCTGGAGAGTGGTGTCGCCAAAGAGCTCGCGCACGCTGACTCCGTCGGCATCTAGATCGAACACCGCATAGTCGGTATAGACCACTGTCACGCAACCAATGCCGGTGAGCGGGTAAGTGCACTGTTTGACGAGCTTGCACTCGCCTTCACGGGTGAACAGTTCCATGACGACGAAGACCTGTCTCGCTCCGATCGCAAGGTCCATGGCGCCCCCGACCGCGGGGATGGCATCCTCCGCGCCGGTGTGCCAGTTGGCCAGATCTCCGGATGTCGACACCTGGAACGCTCCGAGTACGCAGATGTCAAGGTGCCCGCCTCGCATCATTCCGAAGGAGTCCGCGTGGTGAAAATAGGACGCGCCGGGCAACTCTGTCACCGGGATCTTGCCGGCGTTGAGCAGGTCTGGGTCAATCTGGTCGCCCACGGCCGCTGGGCCCATGCCCAGCATCCCGTTTTCGGTGTGCAGAATGATTTCGCGATCGCTCGGCAGGAAGTCGGAGACCTTGGTGGGCAAGCCGATCCCGAGGTTGACGTAGGCACCCTCCGGAATGTCCTGTGCGACCCTGCGGGCCATGTCGTCGCGGCTCAGCGCACCGCGCGCGGGCGAAACTCGGGTTTCAGACATTATTGGCCCTCCGTTGCTGGTGGAAGTTGTCCACCGGTTTCGACGACTCTCTGCACGAAGATGCCAGGGGTGACGACCGCTTCCGGGTCGAGGTCGCCGACCTCCACAATCGCGTTCACCTGGGCAATCGCGGTGGTCGCCGCACTTGCCATGAGCGGACCGAAGTTTCTCGCGGTCTTGCGATAGACGAGATTGCCGAGACGGTCGCCCCGGTGCGCTTTGATCAGGGCGAAATCTGCGAGCAGAGCGGTTTCGAAGACATAGTCGCGGTCGCCGAACTTGCGTGTTTCCTTGCCCTCGGCGAGTTTCGTGCCAAATCCTGTGGGGGTGAAAAACCCAGCGATACCTGCGCCCCCCGCTCGGATTCTCTCCGCAAGTGTTCCCTGAGGCACGAGTTCGAGTTCGATCTTGCCCGATCGGTACAGTCCGTCGAAAACCTGCGAGTCGACCTGCCGCGGAAAGGAGCAGACGATCTTGCGCACCCGTCCAGCATCCAGCAGCGCCGCGAGGCCGGTTGTGCCGTTGCCCGCATTGTTGTTGACCACGACCAGGTCGCGGGCCCCTTGCTCCAGCAGCGCATCGATCAATTCGACCGGCTGACCGGCGGTGCCGAACCCACCAATCATCACTGTCGCGCCATCGTGTATATCGCGCACCGCGGCGGCGAGATCTTCTACGGTTTTGTCAATCATGGTGTGTGCTCATTCCCGAACTAGAACGGGTACCTTTCGATCTCGCTTTGCATGGTGACCCACTGCGTCTCGGTGAACGCTTCAATGTTGGCGTCGGTTCCGCCGAAGCGTGAGCCGGTTCCAGAGTTGCCGACGCCGCCGAAGGGGATGACCGGCTCGTCGTCGACCGTCTGGTCGTTGATGTGCACGATGCCGGAGTGCATGCGGTCAGAGAGCGCGAGGGCACCGAGCGTGTTCTTGGTGAGGATGGCCAGGGAGAGGCCGTACTCGCTCCGGTTGACGATGTCGACTGCCTCGTCGAGGGTGGAAAACTTCATCACCGGGGCGACGGGTCCGAACACTTCTTCTGCGAACGCCGGCTGGTCTGGGGTGCTGTCCGCGAGCACGGTGGGGCGATAAAATAGGCCCTCGTAGGTTCCGCCGGCGGTGAGCCGTGCGCCCGCGTCGACGCTCCCGGTGACGAGGGAATGAATGCGATCGCGCTGTCCAGCATCGATGACCGGCCCGAGTGCGGCATCCGTCGTTGCGCCGTTACCGACGGGCAGGCCATTGGCAGTGGCGGAGAGTCGCTCGACGTATTCGTCGTAGATGTTTTCGTGGACGAGGTGGCGGCCGGTCGTCATGCAGACCTGGCCTTGGTGCAAGAAGGAACCCCACGCCCCGGCCGAGACAGCGGCTCGAACATCAACATCGTCGAGCACCAGCATGGCGTTGTTGCCGCCGAGCTCGAGATGCACACGCTTGAGATGCTTCGCGCCGAGTTGGCCGATGGCACGCCCCGCGTTGGTCGATCCAGTGAAGGAAATGACGCGCACCGCGGGGTGTTCAATCAGCGCGGTTGCGGGCTCAATCGCTCCGGGAAGCACATGGAAGAGCCCGGAAGGAAGTCCGGCTTCTTCGAGGATTGCCGCGAAAATAAGCCCACCGGAAACGGCAGTGCGAGGATCCGGCTTGAGGATGACGGCGTTGCCAAGCGCGAGGGCGGGAGCGACCGAGCGCATCGACAGGATCTGCGGAAAGTTAAAGGGGGAGATCACGCCAACGATCCCGACGGGGAGTCGGCGTGCCAGGCTCAGCCGCGGCTTGCCGCTGCGCAGCAACTGA
>JBDTAD010000568.1:0-8121 GCA_039924815.1 Lacisediminihabitans sp. | reverse complement strand
ACTTCGGTGAAGCGCGCCATCGGGTCCGCTCGCTGCACCCACTGGCCACTGGCGGTTCTGAACTCGAACTTGTAGGTACTGCTCGGGCTGAGACCCGGGATGAACAGCTCCCAGACGCCGTTATCGTCGAGCCTGCGCATGGCATGGCCAACGCCGTTCCAGCCGTTGAAGTCGCCGATGACTCGCGCGGCCGTGGCGTGCGGTGCCCACACGCTGAAGCTTGTTCCTGCCACGCCCTCGTGTGGGCGGTAGTGCGCGCCGAACACCTTCCAGAGTTGTTCGTGGCGGCCCTGACCCCACAGATACAGATCAACTTCGCCCACCGAGGGAACGAAACGATAGGGGTCATCCGTGATCCAGTCCGCGCCGCTGTCGTAACTGGTTTCGAGCGAATAAGCCTGGCCTGCACCGGCAGCGAAGCCCTGCCACAGGCCGTCGGCGAGGTGCTCCAGGGGAATTCGGGTGCCATCTGCTCGCACCGCCGTCACCGAGGTTGCGAGCGGTCGCAGAGCACGAATGACGAAGCCTCCGCCCTGCGGGTGCTGCCCCAGCGTTGAGTGTGGTTGAGGGTGGCTTCCGCCAACGATTGCGGCAATGAGACCGGGGTGCAACTCCGGGAGCGCTACCGTGTCAGGCTTCCGGGTGGGCGTGACCGCTGCCTTCTTCGGCGGCGTAGCGTTCGCGTGCTTGCTGTTCTTGGACATCTATTTCCCCTTCGCAAACTCGACGCGCAGGATGTGCACCGGCTCGACGAAGGCGTCGAGCCGCACGTAATTGTCGGTACCCCAGCTGAACTTCTGTTTTGTGATGAGGTCGGTGACCTCGAAGGTCTCACCGGCGGCGATTCCGAACTTTGTCGGGTCGAGGTGCACCGTCGTCTCCCGCACCGTGTGTGGGTCAACGTTGGCAACGACGATGATGGCGTCGCTGCGGCCAGAACGGGTGTGCCTGCCGTCGAGGAACTTGCTGTACACGAGCATCGAATCGTCATCGCTCCAGTGCAGCTCAAGATTGCGCAGCTGGCGTAACGCAGGATGCTCTGCGCGAATGCGGTTGAGCATCGTGAGATACGGAGCGAGGGAGCGGCCGTCCGCCTCGGCTGCCGCGAAATCACGCGCCTTAAACTCGTATTTCTCGTTGTCGATGTTCTCTTCTGAACCCTGGCGGGCAACGTCCTCAAACAGCTCGTATCCCGAGTAGACGCCCCAGCTGGGCGATCCCGTGGCCGCGATTGCCGCACGCACTTTGTAGGCGGCTGGGCCGCCGAACTGGAGGTACTCGCTCAGGATGTCCGGGGTGTTGACAAAGAGGTTGGGGCGCAGAAAATCGCTGGTCTCGTGCGAGAGCTCGACAAGGTAGTCGGCGAGCTCTTCTTTGGTATTGCGCCAAGTGAAGTAGGTGTACGACTGTTGGAAACCGAGCTGGCCGAGCGCGTGCATCATGGGCGGGCGAGTGAAGGCTTCGGCAAGGAACACCACGTCGGGAAACTCGGTGTTTACCTCGTGCAGTAGCCATTCCCAGAACCGCAATGGTTTGGTGTGCGGGTTGTCGACCCGGAAGATCTTCACTCCGAGGTCGATCCAGTGCTTCACGATCCGCAAGATCTCCTCGCGGAGCCCTACCGGATCGTTATCGAAGTTCAGCGGATAGATGTCCTGATACTTCTTGGGCGGGTTTTCCGCGTAGGCGATCGAACCGTCGGGTAGATGGCTGAACCATTGTGGATGCTCGACCACCCACGGGTGATCCGGTGAGCACTGCAGCGCAAGGTCGATCGCAATCTCAAGACCGCTCTTCTTCGCAATATCGAGGAAGTCGACGAAGTCCTCTGCGGTTCCAAGTTCTGGATGAATGGCGTCGTGGCCGCCCTCCTTCGAGCCGATGGCCCAAGGCGAGCCGGGGTCGCCCGCGGCAGCTTCGGTGGAGTTATTGGGTCCCTTGCGAAAGCTCATGCCGATGGGATGCACGGGGGGCAGGTAGACGACGTCAAAGCCCATTCCGGCCACGGCTGGTAGGCGGCGGGCCGCGGTGCGGAAGGTGCCGCTGGTCCATTTACCGCTCTTGCTGAGCTTGGCACCCTCCGAGCGAGGGAAGAACTCGTACCAGCTTCCGACGCCAGCGCGCGTGCGCTCTACCCGCAGGGTCAACGGCAGGCTCAAGGTCATCAGGCTGGCGATCGGCTGGCGCTCGATCTCCTCCGTGACGCGATCGTCGATCGCGACTTTTAGCCGTGCCGCGGGGGAGAGGCTCCGGCTCGCCACGGTCTTGGCCGCATCCTTGAGCACCTTGTTATCTGGTGCTGCGGCGGAAGCACGGGCCAGCAGCTGCGCGCCCATGGTGAGGGTGACCTGCACGTCGATGCCTGCGGGAACCTTGATCTCCGCGATGTGGAGCCAAGTCGCCCACTCATCCAACCAGGCTTGAACGCTCCAACTCCAGTCGCCGGGCGCGTCGAGAAGCGCATCGACCTGCCAACGATCTGTTCCTTCGTCGCCCGCGGACATCCGGTGTACCGACTGTGTGCCGCCCGGGTCGGTCAGGAGCAGGTCGACGCCGATGACGTCGTGACCCTCCTTGAAAACGGTCGCCTTGAAGGGCACAACCTCACCAACACATGCCTTCGCTGGCCAGAGGTTCTCTGGTTGTTGCGGAGACAGCTGACGAATCGGAATGCGTCCCAGCTTTGGTTCATACGCAATAGCCACGGAACGACCGTAGCGCGTGCACCTTACGGTCGCATGGATTGCTTCGTGGTAAGCCCCATCATGGGAGTGCGCACGTCACGCTGTCAGGCACTCCGCAGGCAATTCGAACCAGCGCAGGTTTTCGACGCTCTCGTCGAGGGTGACGGAGGGCGTGGTGCGCAGCGCGGGTTGCCGCGGTGCGTCGAAGAGGGCTCGGGCGTAAGCGAGCGCATCCTGGCGGGCGGATGCCGGCGCCACGTCATCGTGCCGGGGGAAGGTCAGCGTTCCGTCAGCGTCGTAGCTCACCTGGCTGAGTCTGAGCGGCGGTTCGACGGGCCCCTTGCGGTGACGCCAGAGCCCGGATGCCAACTCGAAGCGGTAGTCGGGCAGCAGCTTCCAGCCGTGCTCGGCCACGAGTACGACCGCGTCGAGGATGTAGCGGAACACCTCCTCGCTGATGAAGTAGTTGAAGTTCACCCGCACCCAGCCCGGCTTGATGCCCTCGCATCCGCCGAGTACCTCATGCTCGAACTCGCGGGAGCGCTCGAGGTTGATGCCGAGCAGGCGGTGTCCGTACGGGCCGGCGCACGAGCATCCGCCCCTGCTTTGAATACCGAACAGGTCGTTGAGAATCGCCACCACCGCGTTGTGGTGCAGAAACTTGCCGTCCGGGCGTTTGATCACGAAGGAGACGATCGAGAGCCGCTCGGCTTCGGTGTTACCCAGTACCTCGATGGCTGGATGCGCGCTCCACACCGCGATGGCGCGACTCAGGAAGTCGTGCTCGCGTGCCTGGATTTCTTCGACGCCGACCGCTTCCTTGAGGGCGAAGACCATTCCCGCCCTGATCGACTCGATGATTGCCGGGGTACCCGCCTCTTCGCGGTGCTCAGGATTGGTGATGTAGCGGTGGTCCTCGGTGTTCACGTAGCTCACCGTGCCGCCGCCCACCATATCGGGCACGGCGTTGGTCAGCAGGGCGTTGCTGACGATGAGCACGCCCGGCGTGCCTGGGCCGCCGATGAACTTGTGGGGGGAGAGGAAGATAGCGTCCTTGCGCTCGGCGGCATCGGCGGGCTTGCCGTCGCACCCGCCGGGATTCATCTCCACGTCGACGTATGGCGCAGCGGCGGCGAAATCCCAGAACGCCAGCGCACCGTGTTCGTGCAGCAGGCGGGTAATCGCGTGAGTATCGCTGATGATGCCGGTGACGTTGCTCGCGGCGCTGAAGGATCCGATCTTGAGCGGACGATCCTCGTAGGTGAGCAATTCAGCGGCGAGCTGAGCCTGGTCGATCTGACCGTCGGCGTCCTCATGAATGGTCACGACATCCGCTATCGATTCCCGCCAGGGCAGCTCATTGCTGTGGTGTTCGAAGGGGCCAATGAACACCACGGGCCTCTGATCTGCGGGAATCTGCGCGGTGAGCCCGTGGGCGAGATCGAGTTCGCGGGGGATGCGCAGCCCCAAGATTCCGACGAGCTTGTCGATCGCGGCGGTTGAGCCGCTGCCTGCAAAAATGACCTTCGTGTCGTCGTCGCCACCCACGGCGGCCTTGATGATCGCCCTGGCATCCTCACGCAGACGCGTGGTTTGCAGCCCTGTGCCGCTGCTCTCGGAGTGTGTATTGGCGTAGCGGGGCAGCACCTCGTCGCGAATGAACTCCTCGATGAAGCTGAGTGCTCGCCCACTCGCCGTGTAGTCGGCATAGGTAACGGGTTTGTGCCCGTACGGCCCATCCATGAGTCGATCGTCACCGAGTACTGAGGCCCGTATGCGAGCAACGAGCGCCGTTTCGGCCAGCGTTGTATCCCGTGCGGGTATCGTGCACCCCTGTATATCCGCCATAGCCCAGACATTAGCCGTCTTGGGCTCAGAGCGGGGGTTCCGCGGAGACCGATGGTTGCACCTAGGCTTGATCTTCGTGAAAGCCATACGTCGATTTACCGTGCGCACTGTACTTCCGGAGTCCCTACTTGGATTGGAAGAGCTGGCGACCAACCTCAGGTGGTCTTGGCACTCACCCACTCGCGAGTTGTTCGAGCGGATATCGCCGGAGACCTGGATCGCCGTCGGACAGGATCCGATTGGCCTGCTGGGCGAGATTGATGCCGCCAGGCTGCACGAACTCGCGGATGACGCTGAGTTTGTTGAACGGACGGGTCGCTTGCTCGATGACTTGCACACCTACCTGCGGGAGCCGCGCTGGTACCAATCGCTCCCGGAGGGCGCACCGCGCTCGATCGGTTACTTCTCGCCGGAATTTGGAATCGCAGCCGCGCTGCCGCAGTATTCAGGCGGACTCGGGATTCTCGCAGGTGATCACCTCAAGAGTGCGTCGGACCTTGGTGTCCCCATTATCGGTGTCGGCCTGTTCTACCGCTCCGGCTACTTCGCCCAGTCGATTTCTCCAGAAGGCTGGCAGGAGGAGGCCTACCCGGTTCTCGATCCGGACGGCCTTCCGCTGAACGTGCTCCGGCATCCGGACGGCACAGCTGCGCGAGTCGTGCTTTCGCTGCCGGATGACCGCACGTTGTGCGCGAGGATCTGGCAGGTCGCGGTCGGCCGCATCCGCCTACTATTGCTCGACACTGACATTCCCGAGAACGACGAAACCCTGCGTTCGGTCACCGATCGGCTCTACGGCGGCGGTGGCGAGCATCGCCTGCTCCAGGAGCTGTTGCTGGGCATCGGTGGCGTGCGCGCTCTCAAGCTCCTTGCGGAGTTGACGGATGCCGAAATGCCCGAGGTGTTTCACACCAACGAGGGGCACGCCGGATTCCTCGGCATCGAGCGCATCAGTGACCTGATCGGCGCGGGGCTCTCCTTCGCCGAGGCGCTCGAGGTCGTTCGCGCTGGAACAGTGTTCACCACGCACACCCCGGTTCCCGCAGGAATCGACCGCTTTGAGACCAGCATGATCACGCGCTACTTCTCCGACGGTCTGCTGCCGGCGGTCGAGGTCAACGATGTACTCGCCCTCGGGGTGGAGAACTACGTCGGCGGAACCCCGGACACCTTCAACATGGCCGTCATGGGGCTGCGTCTTGGGCAGCGCGCGAACGGGGTATCGAAGCTGCACGGTCAGGTATCCCGCCACATGTTTGGACCACTCTGGCCCGGTTTCGAAGAAGACGAAGTGCCGATCACCTCGGTGACCAACGGCGTGCACTCGCCGACCTGGACCAACCCCTCGGTGTGTGAGCTTGCCGCATCTAGGTTGGGCTCAGACACGCCCACCACCGCGGACTGGGCGTCGAGTGCGGTGAGCGACCGCGACCTGTGGGACGCCCGCAACACCATGCGGGACGGCCTCGTTGCCGACGCTCGCCGTCGCGTGACGGCCGCCTGGGCAGAGCAAAACCCGGGTGTTGCTGCTCCAGCCTGGTACTCGGAGCTGCTGAACCCTGACGTGCTCACGATTGGGTTCGCCCGGCGAGTTCCCACCTACAAAAGACTCACGTTGATGCTCCACGACCCGGAGCGGCTGCGCTCGCTGCTGTTGTCAATAGATCATCCGGTGCAGATCGTGGTCGCCGGCAAGTCGCACCCCGCTGATGACGAGGGCAAGCGCCTCATTCAGCAGCTCGTCGAGTTCTCGCAAGAGCCGGACATCCGAGGTCGCATGGTCTTTCTACCTAACTACGACATCGCGATGGCCCAGCAGCTGTACCCCGGCACCGATGTGTGGCTGAACAACCCGCTGCGCCCCCTGGAGGCTTGCGGTACCTCCGGCATGAAAGCCGCGCTCAATGGCTCGCTCAACCTGTCGATTCTCGACGGATGGTGGGCGGAGTTCTATGACGAAGAGAACGGTTGGGCAATCCCCAGTGCAGACTCGGCCGGCGACGCAGCGGAGCGTGACAAGCTCGAGGCGGAGTCGATGTATGACCTCATCGAGTATCAGATCGCACCACGCTTCTATGATCGCAACGCTGACGGCGTACCCACCCGCTGGGTTGAGTCGATCAGACATACCCTGTCGACCCTGTCACCGGAACTCTCTGCGGACCGGATGGTGCGCGAGTACGTCGAACGGCTCTATCTGCCCGCGGCGCACTCCGAACGCGCAGTCGTCGCTGACTCCTATGCCGGTGCTCGCGAGCTTGCGGCGTGGAAGGCGCGCGTGATCGCTGCGTGGCCGCACATCTCCGTGCCGCACGTGGAATCCGGCGGCGTGGATGCCGTGCCACAGCTGGGCGATACCCTGCACGTGCGAGCGCACGTGAACCTCGCCGGACTCAGCCCGGACGACGTTGCTGTGCAGCTCGCGCACGGTCGCACTGGATCGGGCGATGAGCTGCTCGACCCCAAGTACACGGATCTTCACGCGACCGCAGCAGATTCTGCTCAGCGGGAGGGAAGCGCCGGGTCGACCCAGTTTGCCGGCACTGTCATGCTCGGCCGCGCCGGGAGCTTCGGCTACAACGTGCGCGTCGTGCCGAAGCATCCGTTACTGGTCTCGTTGGCCGAGATGGGCCTGATCGTTCTCGCACACTGAGGTCTGCGTCCGGACGGCTTCACCACTGAGCGCGGCTGCACGGCTGAGACCTACTCCCCGAGGTAGGTCCGCTCAACACGCCCACGGATGCCTGTGGCCAGTTCGTAGTGGATCGTGCCGAGACGTTCGGCCCACTCGGTCAAGCCGTCCGTGCCCTCACCGATGATCGTCGCGTCGTCTCCGAGTGCGACCACATCGGGTCCGTCCCCGAGGTCCACGAGAAACTGGTCCATGCAGACCCGGCCCACAGCGGGATAGCGCCTGCCGCCAATCGCCACGTCGAACCGACCGGAGAGAGCACGCGGGATGCCGTCCGCGTATCCCAGCGGGATCAGTGCGACGGTCGTGTCGCAGGGTGCGGTCCAGCTGTGACCGTACGAGACGCCCTCGCCCGCAGCGACCCGCTTGGTGAGGGCCACGGGTGCAATCAAAGACAGCGCGGGGATGAGCCCAAAGTCTCGCCCCGTCACTGGCGAGAGGCCATACGCGGCGATTCCCGTGCGCACCATATCAAAGCGTGTGTCTGGGCGGGTGAGGGCAGCGGCCGAATTCGCCAGGTGACGCAGCTGTGGCGCAATTCCGCGAGCTGCAAGGGTTGCCGCGCCGTCCGTGAAGGATGCCACCTGTCGGTCTGTCACTGCGCTCGTCGGATCGTCCGCACAGGCGAGGTGTGAGAAGAGGCCGCGAACGTGCACTTCGCCGGAGTCTCTGGCTCGCACCGCCTCGTCAAAGAACGCTGGCCAGTCGCTGCGCGCGCATCCGTTGCGGTTCAAGCCGGTGTCAATCTTGAGGTCGACCCTCGCTTGCGCGCCGCGCACCCTCGCCGCGGTGCGGATGGCCGCGAGTTGGCCGAGCGTCGAGACGCCGAGGGTGATGTCGGTATCCAACGCTCGCTCAAAATCCGTGGACGGCGTGTGCAACCAGGCCAGCAGGGGA
>JBDTAD010000567.1:0-9726 GCA_039924815.1 Lacisediminihabitans sp. | reverse complement strand
CAACTTTCCCGGCTACTTATCGAAGGAGGCACGATCCGCGGAGCACTTGGAGAGCGAAGCTGATCATCACATTGCGGAGCTCGATGGCTGCCCGCAACGGGAACCTTCATTGCACCGTGTCGATAGTTCCTATCCCACTGATTGCGGTGCTCGGGTCGTCGGCTCTACCTCAGTCTTTGCTGGAGAGCTCGGGGAGCTGAGCGCGACTTGACATTCCCTGCGCGGGCGTCGTCGCGGTCTTCGTGTGTTTAGTGGGCGACGAGGCCTTCGCTGTGTGCTCGTGCGACGAGTTGCGCGCGCGTCGTGGTGCCGAGTTTCCCCATCGCGTGGGTCACATGTGATTTGACTGTTACCGGGCTGAGGAAAAGCAGTCCGGCGATGGCCGTGTTGCTGAGACCGGTTGCCACGAGTGCGACGATCTCTCGTTCCCGCGGGGTGAGCGTGGAGAAACTAGCAGTTTGCGCCGTTGATTTCGGTTGGAAGATACCGGAGATTAGTGCTGGGCCGCGGTCCGCTGTCTCGCGGATCGTTGTTGGCTGGGCTCGGCGTACTGCGATGCCGGTTCCGGCCATCCACAGCATCCCGGCGAGTGGCCCAAAAAGTCCCGGTGCAGTGAACAGTACGGCGCCCGGCGGCAAAATGAGTGCTCCTGCCCATACGAACGGCACAACGAACGCCGCCGCTGTGGGCACGCGCCGCCCGCTCCTGGCAAGCTCGAACACTGCGTAGAACAAAGCCATCCCGGAAGCGCTGCCGGGAATACCGAGAAAGTGACCGGTCAGGACGGCTGTCAAACAGATAACGGCAGCGGCGACCGGTGCGCGACGTATCCAGATCAGCCCGACCACAGCGATGAAACCGAGCGCGTACGCGACCACGGGCGCATCGAACCCCGAACGCGGCGGCGCCGCTGCCAGTTCCGCGGCGGTGCCGATGATAATCACGAAGGCGGTACCCGCAAGCGCCAGTGTCCGGAGTGCGATCGCGGACTGCGATCGTTGAAAGATGCGAGGTATGGACAGGGTCATGTGGGCAGTTTAGTTCGGCGGCGTAACCGGGGTCGCCGGAAAGTGGTCAGGGCGCCGACCGCGAATATTGCTGTCCAGCCGATGAGATTGAGCACACTCAGCAACGGGGGTGCACTACCGCCGGCGACAGCCCAGCCGAGGTTCGCGAGATGATAAGTCGGCAGCCAGACGGCGACATCGAACATCCCAGCGGGCATCACAGACGGCGGCACCCACAGTCCGCCGAGTGCTGAGCCAGCCAGGTAGAGCCCGTAGCTTGCCGGGAAAGCGAGCTCAGCAGGCAGCACCAGGCCGAGCAATATGCCCATCGCGGAAAATGTGAGACTGCCCAACCAGATCAGGGTAACCAGTGACAACCATTGGCCGAGCGTGAGCGAGGCACCTTTCGCGACGATCGCTGTCAGGCAGACAAGAACAATAGCGGGCAGCGCGGTAACGAAGCTCGCAAGGAGTTTCGCGGTCAACACCTGCCAGCCGGGAATCGGCATCGAGCGCAACTGTTCTATCCAGCCGATCTGGCGCTCCTCCGCTAATCGAGGGCCGGTGGTTGAGATGGCGGACCAGATCGCCCCGAACGCGGCCATCGCGACAGCGATCTCGACCACACCCGGTAACTGGCCCGGAACAGTCCGCCCACCACCGAACAGTGTTGAGAATAGAAGGTAGAAACCTATCGGCGCGCCAACGGCGAGAGCAAGATACTTCGGGTCGCGTAGCATCCGAAGCGTCTCGAGCCAGAACAGGTACAGCATCACTCTGCCCCCTCACGGGCGTGGTGATCGGTAAGAGTGCGGAAGATCGAGTCGAGGCTCGGCGGTGCCACCTCAAGGCTATGCCAAGCCAAGCCGCCAACACTCAGCGCCCGCACGGTGGCATCCGAATCCCCACTTGTGAGAGTGACCATATCGCCCGCAATAAGGACACGCTCTACTCCGGGCAGTGCCCGCATCGCCTCGGGCGACACGGGTTCGCGTGATGAAAAGCGGACGCTTGATGTTCCTCCCGCCGCTCGCAACTCATCCGGAGACCCATCCGCCACAATCCGCCCAGCATCCATCACGACCACCCGGGCGGCGTTCTGGTCGACTTCGTCGAGATAGTGGGTTGCGAACACCACCGTGCGGCCCTCTCCCGCGAAACGCTGCATGGTCTTCCAGAACTCGGACCGCGCCGTCACATCCAAAGCCCGGGTCGGCTCGTCCAACACGACGATGCGCGGATTCGCCACGATCGCAAGGGCGAACCGCAGACGCTGCGACTGTCCCCCCGAAAGGCGATCCACGCGCCGGTCGGCAAGGTCGGTCAGATCTGCCAGCCGAAGCGCTTCCGTCGTCGATATCGCCTCACGATAGCTGCGTTCGCCGAGGCGAACGAGTTCGGCAACCCGAACCCCGGGCATGAAGCCGGTGTCTTGTAGCATGACGGCGATGCGTCCGCGTGCGACCGCCTGCCGTGGTGAGAGCCCATCAATAGTCAACGTGCCGGAATCGCTCGAGATCAATCCCAACATCATCCCGATCAGCGTGCTCTTACCCGCGCCGTTAGGACCCAACAGCGCGACAGTATCTCCAACAGCGAGCGACAGCTCGAGCGGATGTACCGCAACCGTGTCGCCGTATCTATGTGAGACATCTTGCGCATCAAGGGCAAGCGCATCGACCTGATTCATGACTCCAAGGCTGCCCCTATCTCTGTCTTTCGTCATCGTCCACAGGGTGGAAATCGTCCGACCCTTGGCCGAGCCTCAGACCCACTCGAACCGAGCTCGACCGCTCAGAGAACGCCCGCAAGCGGGACGATCAGCGGTGCACTTTGAGGACGAAAACGGCCGACGCATCCTGGAGCCCGACATGTGTCACAACGGAACCTCAATATGGCGCTATCGACTTAGACCCACTGATCGTCACACCGGGTTCCGGTCGGTGATTTCAATCGGGCTTAGATCGACAAAATTTACCTTTTCTGTGCTCGCATGCGCCGCATCCGCGGGCGGCATGACCGGCGAGTTGCTAAGCGAACCGCGTCCTGCCTCGCCATATTCGACGATCTCAACCGTGACGGAGTCCCATCGGTAGACCTCGGTCCCGGCAGGCGGATTCTGCGATGTGATATAAAACAGGCCAGGCCAGGCTAGTCCACTGATCGGTGGCCCGTCGGGGTCGGGATTGGCAAGAGTTACGCCACATCCGGCGGCCCGGTCACGGCCGATATGGAAAGGAAGCCCGACAACATCCGGCACAGTGACCCGATCCGCCATTCGCTCTTCCATAGAAACAAATTACTCGCCCACCGAGACCAATACAGCCGACAATAGGCCCAAGAGAATCCACAGCTCGACTCGTTTGCGGAAGCCCGCAATCCGAACCATGCCTGGGCCAGGTCGAACTGTAACGGAGCCCGGCCGAGGCGACAGCCACATGAAAAGGAACCACGGGTGGTTTGTGGCGCTGCCCCATTCGGTTCGCACCAACCACGCGTCGGAGTCGGCCGTGCCGTCCACCTTTAGGCACCAAATCATAAAGCGCCGGCCTCAAACGAATTTACGCGCTCGTAACAGGCAAGAAACGACCCCGTGACTGCTCGCTACCAGACTGAACACCAATACCTGTCGAGCGACAGAAATACGGTTCTCTCTGAAGCGAAAGGCACGTCATGGCATCCCGCGACCCGCTGCTCCACCGCTCTCGCACCACTTCGCCGAAGCTGTCCGTCGGTACAACTCACACGACGGCCTTGGCCGCCCATGGCTATCCGCAGCATTTGCATCGTGGCGTCGGCTCGTTCGCCTCGTTCGCCGCGGGGTTCTCATTTGTTTCGATCCTGACCACTGTTTTCCAGCTCTTCGGTCTCGGCTTCTCGTTCGGTGGTGCCGCGTTCTTTTGGGCTTGGCCGGTCGTGTTCGCGGGTCAGTTGCTGGTCGCCGTCAACTTCGCCCAGCTGGCCGCATGGTGGCCCATCTCTGGCGCCATCTTCCAGTGGTCGAGCCGTCTGGCAGGCAGCGTTGTTGGGTGGTTCACGGGGTGGACCATGATCATCGGTCAGATTCTCACGATTGCAGTCGCGGCCGTTGCGGTGCAAGCGGTACTACCCGCGATCTGGTCAGGCTTCCAGATCGTGGGCGGACCGGGCGCAGACTCCGCGCCGCTCTCGCCCACAGGGGCAGCGAACTCCGTGCTGCTGGGCTGCATCATTCTGTTGATTACCACGGGAGTCAATATCATCTCGGTGCGACTGATGGCGCGGGTCACCAGCGTTGGCGTGCTGATCGAGATTGTCGGTGTTGCCGCACTTGTTGTAGCGCTGTTCATCCTGCCCGAGCGCTCGGCGAGTGTCGTTTTCACGACCGAGGGGCGTGCGCCTGGCGGCGCTTACCTTTGGGTCTGGTTGGCCTCCGCTTTGATGGCCGCCTACGTGATGGTCGGATTCGACTCAGCCGGTGAGCTCTCGGAGGAGACACATTTGCCTCGGCGCACCACGCCGAAGACAATTATTCGCGCCCTAACAGTGTCTGGTCTCGGCGGAGCGTTGCTCATTATTGCGGCCCTGGTTGCTGCTCCCAGCCTCACTAACGGCGCGCTAGCCACCGGCGGACTCGCCGGGGTCGTTGACGACCGCCTCGGACCGGTACTCGGTCGACTCCTGCTCTGCTGCGTCGCCGTCGCCGTGTTCGCGTGCACTCTCGCGGTTCAGACTTCCGGATCGCGCATGGTGTATTCGATGGCGCGGGAGCGCGCACTACCATTCTCGATTCTCCTCGCGCACGTGTCTCCGCGCACGGGCACGCCGATCGTCACCTCGATAGTGGTGGGAGCTGGCGCCGCGCTCGTTCTCGTGGTCAACATCGGCCAGTCAGCTCTGTTCACGGCACTCTCCAGTCTGTGCATTGCGATGCTCTACCTGGCCTACCTAGGGGTCACGGTGCCGCTTCTGGTGCGTAGGATCCAAGGCTGGACTCGTGATAAGGAGCAGGGCGTCGACGAGACGGGTGCTCCGTTGTTCTCGATGGGGCGCTGGGCAATCCCGCTCAACACGGTTGCGGTCGTATTCCAGCTTCTTATGGTGATTAACCTGGCGTGGCCACGGTCCGCGATCTACGACCTGACCGGCCACAGTTGGTGGCTGCAGTGGTCTGCCATCTTGTTCATCGGAGCGACACTCGTCGTGGGCGGCATCTACTACCGATTCACCCATCGCACGCATCTTGTCCTGCGAAAGGTAGCGACCTCTGCGAATCCCCACGTCGTCGCGACTGAGATCGCATGACGATGCAAACCGATACCGTATGGGCTGCGCGCAGCGACGCTAGGGCCCGAGCGGACCACACTAGCGACTTCATGCCGTATGTGCCTGCGTCCTCGTCGCCGTTCGTTCCCGATGGCATTTCGGCCGACGAGCTTGTCTGGGCGGAATCAGTAGCGCCGGGTGGGTACGCGCACCGGGTGGTCGCCCGCGGCACCCGCATTCGGTTAGATGACCCGACCGGCGACGCCTGTGCAAACCTCCTGCTCTTTAACGCGCTTGAACCGTGGGAGCGGTTGAACGTCGCTGATACACAGAAGATTCCGTGGCAGGCTTATCTCGGCGAGAACCACCCGCTGCTCTCGGCCGACGGGCGGGTGCTCGCCACGATCACCAGCGACACATCTAGCCACCACGACGCATTCTGCGGCACATCGAGTGCAGCGTGGAACGACCGCAAGTACGGCGCGAGCCTGCCAGAAGGGCCAGCCCCAGCTGGACGTTCGCTCTTCGCACTTGGCGCAGCAAAGCACGGACTCACGCCGCGTGACCTGCCGCCATCAATCTCCTTCTTCCAGGGCGCGCACGTCGACCCCGACGGCGAGATCGTCTTCACGGGCAGCGCAGGGCCCGGTGCCGCGGTAGAGATCACCGCCGAGTTGCCGCTCATAATCCTCCTGGCGAACGTGCCGCACCCTCTTGACCCGCGCGAGTCCTACACGGTCGGCCCGCTGCGGATACACGCATGGCCAGCTGAGCCGACGGGACCGGATGCCCCTGCATACTCTGCCAGTCCCGAACGCACCCGCGCCTATCTCAATACCCTCGACTACTGGAAGGCCCGCGCCCTGTGATCCTCACCACCTCCGTGCCAATCGGCGCCACCTACGCCCCAGATTCCCCACTTGACTGGTCGGAGCCGCTCGCGTTCGGCACAATCGTCCGCGACGAGCGAGTTCCCGCGCGCGCATCATGGTCGGCAATCGTCGCAGCAGGTGACACCCTCACGATCGTCGATGTCGGGGGTAACCAGTCCGCCGACTGCCTGATTTTCGACGCGCAGGATCACACCGAGCGCTACAGTGTGCCCGACACGATTGCCTGGCAGGGCAACGCCTACGTGCGCACCGGAACCGTGCTCCGGTCGGGGAACGCGGCCGCCCTGATGACGGTGACCGCGAACGAGATCGACCGTCAGGACACGATCGGTGGAGCCTGCTCAAAAGAGTCGAACACGCTGCGCTATGGCCACCACACGCACTTTCAGCACGGCTGCCGCGAGAACTTCCTCTTCGAGGGCGCGAAGCATGGTCTTGGCGCACGCGACCTCGTCTCGAATCTCAACTGGTTCATGAACGTGCCGGTAGAGCACGACGGCACGCTCGGCATTGTCGACGGGATGAGCGGCCCTGGCCGTCGCGTCGCCGTCCGAGCAGAGTGTGATGTGCTCGTCGTCGTCTCAAACTGCCCGCAGATGAACAATCCCTGCAACGACTTCAATCCGACGCCACTCCGAATGATCATCACCTCCGAAGGCGACACTGTATGAGCGCGCGTTTCGACACCGTCCTAATCGCCAACCGGGGCGAGATCGCGCGCAGAATCATCCGCTCCGCGCACGAGAACGGGCTCCGCACCGTCGCGGTGTTCTCAGATGCCGACCGAGCAGCCCCGCACGTGCGCGAGGCAGACGAGCGCGTGTACATCGGGCCATCGCCCGCGCGCGAATCCTACCTGTGCGTGGCGGCAATTCTCGAGGCCGCTCATCAGACCCGCGCAGGCGCGATCCATCCGGGGTATGGATTTCTTTCGGAGAACGTCGAGTTCGCCCGGGCGGTCGAGTTGGACGGGCTCGCGTTCATTGGCCCCACCGTCGAGCAAATCGTGTCGTTCGGGGCCAAGCACACGGCGCGGGCCCTCGCGGCCGCGGCGGGCGTGCCAATGCTATCCGGCACGGGGCTCCTCTCCGATGTCGACGAGGCAGTCTCCGAGGCCTCGCGCATCGGTTTGCCAGTTATGGTGAAAGCTACTGGCGGCGGCGGCGGTATCGGGATGCAAGCTTGCGCGACCCTCGACGAGGTGCGGGATGCGTACTTGACGGTCGCGCGTCTCGCCGAGAAGAACTTTGGCTCGGCGGGAGTGTTTCTCGAACGGCTCGTACGGCCGGCTCGACATGTCGAGGTGCAGTTGTTCGGCGATGGCGAGGGACGCGTGGCGGTGTTCGGAGACCGTGACTGTTCGCTGCAGCGGCGCAATCAGAAAGTGATTGAGGAGGCGCCCGCGCCCGCGCTGCCCGACCATGTGCGCGAGCTCCTGCATTCCTCGGCGCGAAAGCTCGCTGAGAGCGTCGGCTACCGCTCGGCGGGGACTGTCGAGTTCGTTTACGACCCGGTGCGTGAGCAAGCCTCCTTCCTGGAGGTCAACACCAGGCTTCAGGTTGAGCATCCCGTAACCGAGGAGGTCTATGGCGTCGACTTGGTCGCTTTCATGCTGCGGCTAGCTCGCGATGGTGCACAGGGAGTGGACGATGCGTTCACTGGGTCGTTCCCCGTGCGCGGCCATGCGGTGGAGGCGCGCGTCTATGCCGAAGACCCCGCGAAACAGAGCTTGCCGAGCTCCGGCCTAGTGACCCGTGCGCTATTTCCGGGGCAGGGCGGCGAAGACCTGGACGGCATCCGCGTCGACGGCTGGATCGAGACGGGACTAGTGGTATCGCCGCACTACGACCCCATGCTCGCCAAGGTGATCGCCTCCGCGCCGAACCGAAACGAAGCTCTCGATCTACTGCGCGAGGGCCTTGAGGCCTCGAGGATCGACGGGGTAGTCACGAATCTGAGTTTCCTGCGGTTCCTCACCGACGACCTCTCGTTGCGAGCCGCCACACATTCGACTTCGACCCTAGATGCGACGCATGACCCAGACCCGCGCATCGACGTGGTAGCTCCCGGGCTTCAGACGACAGTCCAAGATCTTCCCGGCCGATGGGGATACTGGCAGGTGGGCGTTCCACCGAGTGGACCATTCGACCCCGTGTCGCTCGCGGAGGCGAATCTCGCTGTCGGCAATCCAAGCGGCGCACCGGCACTCGAGATCACTGCGACCGGCCCGACGTTGACTTTCTCGACGCCCTCCGTGGTGGCAATCGCAGGGGCCGAGGTGGCGGTCACGATCGACGGTGAGCCGGCACCGATGTGGGAACCATTCGACGTCGCCGCAGGTCAGACCATGCGAATCGGCACGGTACCCGGCCCCGGCCTTCGGGTCTACCTGGCAATTCGAGGCGGCATCGACGTGCCTTCCTACCTTGGCAGCGCATCCACTTTTACGCTCGGCGGCTTCGGCGGCCATGCCGGACGCGCGCTCCAATCTGGTGATGTCCTGCGGTTAGGCTCCCCCGACTCTGATTCTGCGCACCCCGCGTTCTCGAGCGGGGAGAGGCTGACGAAGCTGCCGGGTGCGACCCCCGCGCACCGCAGGCCCGCCATGACTTCGACGTGGCAGATCGGTGTCACCGAAGGCCCTCACGCCGCGCCTGAATTTTTTACGCGCTCCGATTTGGATACCCTCTATGCCACCGACTACGGCGTGCACCACAACTCCGCGCGCACCGGGGTGCGGCTGATCGGACCGCGACCCGACTGGGCGCGTGAAGACGGTGGCGAGGCGGGCCTGCACCCGTCGAACATCCACGACACGCCCTACGCCGTTGGTGCCATCGACTTCACGGGCGACACACCCATCATCCTGGGGCCGGATGGTCCCAGCCTTGGCGGTTTCGTTTGCCCGGCGGTGGTCGCGAGCGGTGAGTTGTGGAAGCTCGGGCAACTCCGCCCCGGCGACACGATTCGGTTTGTGCCAGTGCGAGAAGATGAGGCCTCGTCGCTCGTCGACCAGCGGGCTTTGCTCACACTGCTTACGACCGGTCGCGGCGATGGGGACGACGGCGTGCTCGCCCGCCTCGACGCGACCGATGCTCGGCCCCGCGTTACCTACCGCCGCGACGGCGATGACAACGTGCTCGTTGAGTACGGCGACATGACCCTCGACATCGGGCTGCGCATGCGTGTCCACGCCCTCCAGGAGAAGCTCGCCGAACATGCCCCCGACGGTATCATCGACGTCACGCCTGGCATTCGGTCGCTGCAGGTGCACACCGATACCTCGCTTCTGAAAGCCTCATCGATGGCGGCATTCTTACGAGAGCTGGAAGATGAGATACCCCCGACCGGCGAGCTAGTCGTGCCGTCGAGAACCGTTCGGCTGCCACTGTCCTGGGACGACCCCGCGACCAGGCTTGCGATCGAACGGTACATGAGCGGCGTTCGTAGCGATGCACCATGGACCCCCTGGAACATCGAGTTCATCCGCCGAATAAACGGCTTGGACAGCGTCGACGACGTTTTCAGCACGGTGTTCAACGCCAGCTATCTCGTGCTCGGACTTGGAGATGTCTACCTGG
>JBDTAD010000566.1:0-6838 GCA_039924815.1 Lacisediminihabitans sp. | reverse complement strand
CCATCGTGACGACCCGGCTTCCCGGCGTCTCAAGAAGCGTCGGATACAGCAGCGCGGTCAGGAGAAAGTGTCCGAGGTGATTGGTGCCGAACATGAGCTCGTTGCCGTCGACGGTCTCCTGGCGTTGCTTGCTCGGCATGATCACGCCGGCGTTTTCGATCAGCGCGTCGATGCGCCCGAGTGCGGTCAGCTCCGCCGCGGCCGTGCGCACCGAGTCGAAGGAGCCGAGGTCGAGGTGCACAAAGCCGACATCAGCGCCGGGTACTTGCTTCGCGATCGACGCGATGGCGACATCCGCCTTGGATTTATTGCGACCGGCGATGATGACTCGCGCGCCGGTGCCCGCGAGCTGCTCAGAGATGAAATAGCCGATACCGGATGCGCCTCCCGTCACGACGAAGATTTTGCCCTCCTGCTTCGGCAGGTGGAGCGGGTCCCAGGTCACGCGTCTTCGTCCGGCTCGTCGGCGGCGGGATCCGCAGGGATCAACACCGATCCGGTACTCGCGATCTGCTCGTGCTGGTGGATCACCTCGGCGACGATGAAGTTCAGAAACTTCTCGCCGAAGGCAGGGTCAAGGTGCGAAGCGACGGCGAGATCGCGCAGGCGAGCGATCTGCAGCGCCTCGCGTTCGAGATCGGCGGGCGGCATGCCATTCGCGGCCTTGAGGTGACCAACCTGTTGCGTGCACTTGAAGCGCTCGGCAAGCAGGTGGATAAGCGCCGCATCGATGTTGTCAATGCTGTTGCGTAGGCTGCGAAGCTCTGAGGCCGCGTCCGATTCGCTCATGATGGCCTCCCGATTCGGCTGAATGATCACGTGCGCTACAAATCTAGGGCCTTTCGCGCGCCGCTCGTGCGCGCCCTGCTCAACCCCACCCGGGATTACTCCGACGGGAGCATGGGGCGGACGAGCGCGCCAGCTAAAATCAGCAGGATGGCTTCGACTCCCCGCACAAGCACTCGGGTCGCTGTTCTCGGCCCCGTGCTGGTCGAGGGGCGGTTGGGCACGCTGATCGAACCGTCCGGAGCCCTGGGCAAGAGCCTTATCGTTGCGCTCGTGCTCGCGCGGGATGGCGGGCTCTCTCCTGCCGCGCTGATTGATGAGCTGTGGGGCGACCAGCCTCCGCGTCAGGCCAAGGCCGCGCTGCAGACCCTTGTGTCCCGCGTGCGCGCCGAGTGCGCCGACGGCCTGGTGATCTCGGCCCACGGGGGTTACGCGTTGGCCGTGGAGCCGGAGGCGATCGACCTCGGGCAGGCCGGGCGGATGCGGGACGCCGCGCGGGCATCCCTCAGCACGGGCGACTACGCCTCTTCAGAGGAACAGAGCAGCGCTGCTCTCGCCCTCTGGCGCGCGGAGCCCGGCACCGAACTCGCGGAAGCGCCCTCCGCCGAGCTTTCGGCTCGCGCCGCAACTCTGCGCTCCGAGCTGCAGCGCATCCGCGTGGAGAGTCGCTTGCATCTGGGCCAGTCGGCGGAAGTGATCGCCGAGCTGGAGGCACTCACCGCGGCTGCCCCTCTCGATGAAGAGCTCCACCTCCTCTTGATGCGCGCGCTAGCCAACGCAGGCCGTCGCAATGACGCTCTCGTCGTTTTCGCCCGTGTACGCGGTGCGCTGCGCGAACAGCTCGGTACCTCTCCCTCTGCAGCGCTGGTGGGCTTCAACGCCGAGTTGCTGCAGGATGCCGCGCCGAACGCAGAGACAAGCAGCAGAGTGCGCATCGGCCTTCGCGAGGCACCAAACCGGCTGCTCGGACGCGAACACGACGTGGCAGCGCTGCAGGCACTCATGCGCGACTCCCGTCTGACGACGATTCTCGGGCCGGGCGGTCTCGGTAAGACGCGGCTCGCACAGGAGCTCGCGCACACCGCGTCCGACCCCGCCGTGATCTTCGTCGAGCTGGCGAGCGTGCGGGTCGGCGCCGACGTGACGCTGGCCTTTGGGTCGACCCTCGGCATCCGCGAGGCAACCGGCGGCACCCTCACGGCGAATGACCCGAGCGTGCGGCTCGATGTGCGCGAGCGCATCCTCGCTACCCTCGGCGAGCGCGACACCCTCTTAGTCGTCGACAACTGCGAGCATGTGGTGGATGCCGCTGCCGCCTGGATCGCAGACATCCTCGCCTCGACCGCGAGCGTGCGCGTGCTCGCCACCAGCAGGTCACCGCTGGCGATCAGCGGGGAGAGCGTCTACCCGCTCGGGTCGCTTGCTAGCGGCAACGAGACATCCGGCCCTGGCCCCGCGGCCGCGCTGTTCAGCGAACGAGCACTCGCCGCACGCCCCGGCGTGGCACTGCCCGAACCGATCATCGCCCGGCTCTGCGCTCGGCTCGACGGCCTGCCGCTTGCAATAGAACTTGCGGCCGCCCGCGTTCGTTCGATGTCGGTCGAAGAGATCGAACGACGGCTGAACAATCGCTTCGCCCTGCTCACCGCCGGAGAGCGCACGGCACCCGAACGCCATCGCACGCTCATGGCGGTCATCGACTGGAGCTGGAACCTGCTCGACGACAGCGAACGAGCGTTGTTGCGCCGGCTCTCCAGGTTTCCCGACGGATTCAGCGCCAAAGCCGCGCAACTCGTGGGCATCGAGCACGACGAAATCGAGGTCACCGATGCACTCGACGGGCTGGTCAACCAGTCGCTCATTTCGGCATCCGAAGACCCGGCAACCGGGTCGATGCGGTATCGGATGCTTGAAACCGTGCGCGAATTCGGCGAGCTCGCGCTGGCCACGGCCGGGGAGGAACAGGGCGTAAGAAGTGCCATGTTCGAGTGGGCCGAAATCGTCGCGGCGAGATTGCTTCCGGATCTCAATGGCACAGACCAAGTTGCGACATTTCACCGGGTCGCACTCGAGCAAGACAACTTGATCGCAGTGCTGCGGGCGGCGATCGAGGCACACGAAGCGAAGACCACTCTCGGTATCTTCGCCACACTGGGTTTCTTCTGGTCGATGCGCGGAGCCCATTCCGATGTCACCGCGTTTGGCGCCTCAATTCTTCGCACCACCCGGCACTACGTACCCGAATTGGCGCACCTCGATGCCCCTATTCTCGGCTACTCGCTCGTAGCGGTTTCCACCTTCACTGCCGACCGGCGTTCGACTCTGCTCGGCCTGGGCAGGCTGCGCGCGATCAAACGCCTGGGTATACCAAGCGACTCCAGCATCGAAGCGCTCTCGACCCTCATCCTTGCGTCGTCAGACCTGCAGAAGGTGTATGCCCTGGTCGAACGCTATAGAACTTCTTCCGACATACGCGTCGCGTCTATTGGCACCCTTTTCAGGTCGCAGCTCGCCGAGAACGCGGGGGAACCTGGGCTCGCCATGTCTGAGGCCCAGCGGGCTTATGACCTTGCACTGCAGCTAGGCAACATCTGGCTGGCCGCCACTGCGGCGCAATCATTGGCAAACCTCTATAGCCAGCGGGGTAAAGCAGAGCAGGCGCTGGACTGGGCCGCACGGTCCGAGAGGGCAATGGGCGAGTTGCAGGCGAGCGGCGACCTGCAGCAGCTGAGCTGGCTTATCGCCATGAACGAAACCGCTCTGGGTAAGACGGAGAGGGCGAGGACTATCTTCACGACTTTCACGACGTCTGACGCGGACCGCCTGGGCGATGACTTGATGGATCTGCACTCGATTGGCTGGGCTGGGCTGGCAGAGATCGCGCTCGTCGACGGACTCGACCAGGAGGCGCTGTCGCTGTACCGCACGGCGTCAGAAACCTTCACGCCGGGCGCTAACCGGGGAGCACCGTGGTTCGCTCTTGTCACCACCGCTGCCGTGTGCCTGCACTTAGCCGCGGGTGCTTCCGAAAAGGTGTGGGCCGAACGAGCCGCACGCCGCCTTCGTACACGGCTACTCGTCACCGAGCGGATGCAGACCGGGTTCGTCGACATTCCCGTTGCAGGAAGCGCGGTACTGGGAGTCTCGGTCTGGCTCACTTCGCGCGATCAGGCATTACTCTCTCCCGAACTGATCGAGGTTGGTCTCCAGCTGCTGGCGATCGCTGAGCTACTCGGATGCAGACAGGATCTGCCGTCGCTGGCCTTCTCGAGATATGCGGATGCCGCGGTCGCGGCCCACGGTGCGGCTGCGGTCGAGGCCGCGCGGGCATCCATCGCGGGGCTCTCCCCCACCGAGGCTTTCGCTCTCGCCTGCAAGCTGCTGCGGCATCCCGCCCTCCGCGCGGGTTGAATAACGAGAGCGAGCGTATCGAAACCCCAGAGGGGTCGCGATACGCTCGCTCGTCATCCAGCGCGAACTAGGCCTTGCGCATGTACGCCCGCACAGTAAGGGGCGCGAAGATCGCCACCACAACTGCGGAGCCGAGCAGCGCGAGCCACAGGTCTCCGGTAATCGCTCCGCTGCCGGTGAGATCGCGCACCGCGGTGATTAGGTGCGACACCGGGTTGGCGTTCACGAATCCCTGCAACCACTCGGGCATGGTCTTCACCGGCACGAAGGCGTTGGAGAGGAACGTCAGCGGGAACAGGATGAGGAACGAGATTCCCTGCACGCTCGAGGCGCTGCGGGCGATCACTCCGAGGAACGCGAAGATCCAGCTGAGGGCCCAGGCGCAGAAGATCACGAGCAGTCCGGCGAGTACAACGCCGCCGAGCCCGCCATCCGGACGCCACCCCATGAGAAAGCCAGTAATGAAGGTGATCGTCGTGGCGATCAGGTACCGAACCGTGTCGGCGAGCAGTGCGCCGGCGAGCGGTGCGATGCGCGCAATCGGCATCGATTTGAAGCGGTCGAACACGCCCTTGTCCATGTCTTCGCGCAGTTGCACGCCGGTGACCACGGAGGCCGTGATGATCGTTTGCGCCAGGATGCCCGGGATGATGATCGGCAGGTACCCGGCGATGTCGCCCGAGATCGCGCCACCGAAGATGTAGGTGAACATCAGGGTGAATATGATCGGCTGCAGGGTGACGTCGATCAGCTGCTCTGGCGTGCGCTTGACCTTCAGCAGGCCGCGGTACGCCATGGTGAACGAGTTGCGTACGGTCTGCTCAAAGTTGACGTAGTTGTGCAAACTCCGGGTCGCACCGGGGTCAATCGTTCTGGTGGTCATGCTTGTGGCGCTCATGCGCTTACCTTTTCTGATTTCGAAGCGTCATCCGCTTCTTTTGTTTCGTCGACACCGTGACCGGTGAGGGTGAGGAATACCTCGTCGAGCGTGGGCTTCTGCACTGACATTTCTGCCAGGCGGATGCCCGCTTCGCGCAGGGTGATGAGCAGGTCGGTGACGTTGTCGAGGTTGGTCATCCGGGCTGCGACGCGTCCGGGCTCTGCGGCGATGGTGGCCTCCACGCCGAGAACGCTGGTGATGGCGCGGCGGGCGTCTTCAACATCCGCCGGATCGATGAGCTTGAGTTGCAGGGTCGACGAACCGACCGAGGCCTTGAGTTCGTTCGACGTTCCCTCGGCAACGACCCTGCCGCTGTCGATCACGGCGATGCGGTCGGCCAGTTGGTCGGCTTCGTCGAGGTACTGCGTGGTGAGCAGCACGGTCGACCCGGTGGCAACGAGACGGCGGATGGTGTCGTACATCTGTGCGCGGGTGCGGGGGTCGAGGCCGGTAGTGGGCTCGTCGAGAAAGATCAGCGGTGGCTGCGCGATGAGGCTGGCCGCGAGGTCGAGCCTGCGGCGCATGCCTCCGGAGAACTTGCTGATCGGGCGGGTGGCCGCCTCGGTAAGCGAGAACTCTTCGAGCAGTTCGGCGCTCTTGCGCTTCGCTTCCGCGCGGCCGAGGCCGAGCAGGCGCCCAAAGATCACAAGGTTCTCGGATGCACTGAGCCGCTCGTCGACGGAGGCGAACTGTGCCGTCACTCCGATGAGTTGCCGCACGATCTGCGCCTCTTTGATCACATCGTGACCGAAGACGGTTGCGGTGCCGGCGTCGGGGCGCAGGAGCGTGGCGAGCATGCTGATGGTGGTGGTCTTGCCTGCGCCGTTCGGCCCGAGCACCCCGTAGATGGTGCCGGTGCGAACGCTGAGGTCGACGCCGTCGACCGCGCGGTTACTGCCGAAGGTCTTGACAAGGCCGTGGGCCTCGACGGCCCATTCTGAACTAGTGGACATAGCGTGTCCTTTCTGTGGAAACTGTCTCGGTTTCCACAGTGCAGCCACGCGCTTACAGGGCGCTCACGCGGCGCTTACAGGGGGCTTACGCGGTGTCTCGAAACTAACGGTGAGTACCGCAGTTCGTCGCTCCAGTTATGACACATAGTTACGAGAATCAGCGCTCAGCAGGGTTTCGCTATTCGTGTCATTTTCAGTACTCGACTGCGCGGATGTCAGGATTTGACTGCACGCCCTGTGACTTGTGGACGATTACGTTATTGATGCCGTGGCAAGAACCCGAGATGCTTGCCAAGTCCCGTGGAGAGGCCGCGAACAATAGCGCGCCTCCGTTCGAGCTACTCGCGCGCGAACTGACCGACTCAAGCACGCCGTAACTCTCATGCCCCCCGAACGGGAGGTGACACCTGAGTTCGTCTCAATGCTAACGTTCACCATCGGGCAGCATCGTGACGGCTTCTGGGCATGTCCTCAGCCTGTGCTCTCAAAAGGGGAAACACTATTTCTGCACGCATAGGGGTGGAATCACGAGGTTTTAAGCGCAGCGGAAAGTATGACCGCTTTCGCCGGGGGATTCTCGCGGCGATCTCAGCCCTCGCGCTGGTCGTCGGAGGACTTGTCCCCATTGCCTCGACGCCAACCAATAGTGCACTAGCCGACACACTGCCGCCCTCCGCTACACCCATTTCGGTTTCCCTATCGACTGACACGACCACCTTCGATGCTGGACAGTCAGTTACGCTCGCCG
>JBDTAD010000565.1:0-4777 GCA_039924815.1 Lacisediminihabitans sp. | reverse complement strand
CAGCGAGCAGGCCGTCCTCCGCGAGATACGGCGCGATCAATCGCGCCGCCCACGGGGAGTCGTAGGCCGTCATGAGCATGAGGACCAGGTCGAACTTCTCGCGGAGCGTCGCAACTTCGCACAGGTGCATGACGCGAGGCTTCACCTGAAATTCGCCGTCGGGGGAGAGGATACGCAAACCTTCCGAGCGCATCCGTTCGACGTGTTCCGGCCACTGCTCGATGAGCACGATGTCGAGGCCGGCGGTGATGAGATCTGCTCCGATCGACGCTCCGTTTGCACCGGCTCCGAGTATGGCAATCCGCGGCTGGTTCATCTCAGGTCCTTTCGGGGAAGCTGCCATCAGGTTACAGTAGAGATGTACACAATGAGGTGCATTCCTGCGAAATCAGAGCATGCGTGCCATGATCGTAAATCTGCACTGAACATCTTCTCGGGAAAGCTGAAGCTCATGATTCTCCACCTCGCAATGTTCACTTGGCGGGACGACGTCACGCCGGAAGCCATCGCTTCGCTTACCGAGGCGCTGACGGAAATGGCCGCGGGCATCCCGTCAATTCGCTCCTATGTGTGCGGTGACAATCTGCACGTGCGACCGGGCGGCGCAGACTACGCCATCGCGGCCATCGTGGATGACGAAGCCGGGCTGAACGCGTACATCGACTCACCCCTGCACAAGGCCGTCTACGACAAGTACCTGGGCGACATGATTGCCGAGCGCTCTGCAGCCCAACTCAACCTCAGCGAGGGAGCTCTGTCGTGACCATGCGAGCCGCCGTGCTCCACGCTGTGAACGACCTTCGGATTGAAGAGCGCGAGATTCCGGCGCCCGGTCCCGGGGAAGTGCTGGTCAAGGTCGCGGTGTGTGGTGTCTGCGGCAGCGACGCGACGGAATACACCCGAGGCCCCGTGCTCACCGTGATGCCGGTCACCCTCGGTCACGAATTTGCTGGGACTGTCGCCGCACTCGGTGAGGGGGTGATCTCGTTGCCTCTCGGTGCAACGGTCGTCTGTGGGGCTGGCGTCTCCTGCGGCACCTGCAAACCGTGTCTGGAAGGCCGCACTAATCTGTGCCGCGAGTACACGACACTCGGCCTCCAACACGATGGCGGCTTGGCTGGCTACGTAGTCGCGCCGGCCACTACCTTGCTCGACGTCAGCGACAGCGGGCTCTCCCTTGATACCCTCGGCCTGAGCCAACCGATGTCAATTGGCGTGCACGCGGTGCGCCGAAGCAGCCTGCGAGCGGGGCAGGATGCGGTCATCGTCGGAGTCGGTGGCATCGGTGTGTTCATTACGGTGGCTGCCGCGGCCGTGGGTGCGCGGGTACTTGTCGTTGATCTGAACGAGGAGAGGCTCGCGCTTGCGGAGGCGCTGGGTGCCTTCGCGACTCTAAAGGCAGGCAGCAGCACTCTGGGCGAGCGGCTCTCCGAACTCGGCATGGATCCCGACGTCTTCTTCGAGGTCAGCGGTTCAGCTTCGGGGCTAGCCTCTGTGCTCGAAGTCGCCCGACCAGGCTCGACAATCGTGCCCGTCGGAATCCAGCGCGGTGAGCCTGCGTTGCCTCTCGGATCGTGGACGCTGAACGAATACACGATCGTCGGCACGGTGGCCCACGTCATCAAGACCGACCTGCCGGAGGCCGTGCGGCTGCTCGGTACCAGGGCGGACTGGTCCGATATTTCGCGCGAAGTACTCCCACTCGACCTGGTCGCCGAGGCGGGCCTGACGCCTCTGACGAACGGCACGGCCGACCAGATCAAGACACTGATCGATCCGTGGATCGCCCAGCGCAGAGCAGCCGATCACTCGCGCGGCTAATCGCGCGGTTACCTGAGGTCTTAGCTGATCGGCGAGGGCTCAGGCGTGGAAGTTGTCCATGACCCGCAGTACGTCGACGGCAGAATCGAGCTGCGAGCTGTCGTGCGCGCTTGCTGCTCCTGCCGCGGCGGGCAGGCCGTCGTTCTGCTGACGGCGCCCGACGACGAACCAGACTCCCTTAGCGACCGTCGTTCCCGCGTTGGTGAACAGGTGCGGGCGGATGGAATCAAACTGCAGCGAGTCGCCAGGCCCGAGAATGTGCGTCTCGAACTCGAGCTGAAGGGTCAGGTTGCCCTCCAGAATGTAGGCGTACTCGATGCCGCTGTGGCGCATGAGCTTGCCCTCGACCGAGCTAGAGCCCCCGGGCTGATAGGTCACGAGGATGGAATCCGCTGGCCCACCAGGCTGGGAGGCCAGGTGTTCCCAGCGCACCCCGTTTTCCATTTCGAGTACGGCATTGTCGGATGACCGTTGCACGTTGGGCACGGTCTGCTCCGCACGATCCGGCTGGGTTGCAGTGCGGGCAGAGCTCGGTGTGCCTCCGAGAAGCTCATCGAGAGAGAGTCCGAGGTGGTTGGCCATGGCATACAGCGTGGATACGGACGGCTGGGTTTTCCCGGTCTCAACCTGAGAGATCAGGCTCGCAGAGACGCCAAGGGACTGAGCTAGGCTGCGCAGGCTCAATCGACGAAGAGTTCTCGCCTCCCGCAAACGAGCGCCCACACTGTTTGCGGTCATTTTTCTCCCCATCAGGTCCAGTAGACGTTTACACTACCGTCCAAACGCCGGTAAAACGTGGCCAAAACACATTCTTGGGCTGAAAACGACGCTTCATTGCGTTAAGCTGGACTGAACATCATTCGCCGAGGCTTGATGGCCGATCGGCACTGCTACGGGAGACGCTGATGAAAAATACAGGCACCACAGGATCGAATGCTGTCGATTGGGAAGAGCGCGTCGATTTCGAGCGACTGCGAAACGAACGTCTGGCCCGGCTAAAGGTCGAACTTGACCGTTCGGAACTGGGCGCGTTGCTCGCCTTCGACTTCTCGAACATCCGTTACATGAGCGCCACGCACATCGGCACCTGGGCGATGGACAAGCTCATCCGCTTTTCGCTCATTACCCGCAATACCGACCCCATCGTCTGGGACTTTGGTTCGGCCGCGAAGCATCACGCTCTCTACAACCCGTGGCTCGATTCGACGACTGCCGAAATGGATGCCGACCCGAATGCCCCTCACGAGGGTGCGAAGCGTCCGCGCCTTGAGAGCGGTGCGCGCGCAGGTATCTCGACTCTGCGCGGTGCCTTCCCGCCCGATGCTGGTATCGCCGAGGAACTCGCCAGAAAAATCAAGCGCGAACTCGAGAAGTTCGGTGTTGCTGACCAGCCACTTGGCGTCGATGTCATCGAGCTTCCGGTTCTCTTTGCCCTCCAGCAGCAAGGCATCACCGTGCTTGATGGGCAGCAGGTCTTCATGGAAGCGCGGCGTGTCAAGACGAACGACGAGATCCGGCTACTCACCCAGGCAGCGAGCATGGTGGATGCCGCCTACGAGAACCTCTACGAGTTTCTGCGTCCGGGTGTGCGGGAGAACGAGGCCGTTGGGCTCGTTGCCAAGACTCTGTACGACCTTGGATCCGAGTATGTGGAGGGTGTCAACGCGATCTCCGGTGAGCGCTGCTCGCCGCATCCGCACGTCTTCTCCGACCGCCTCATTCGGCCCGGCGACCCCGCGTTTTTCGACATACTGCACAGCTGGAACGGTTACCGCACCTGCTATTACCGCACTTTCGCGGTGGGTTCGGCGAGCTCGGCGCAGCGCGATGCCTACACTCGGGCGCGAGAGTACATGGATCGTGCAATCGCCCTCGTGAAGCCGGGTGCGACCACCGCGGACATCGTTGCGGTGTGGCCCAAGGCTGAGGAGTTTGGCTTCGCTGACGAGGAAGCCGCGTTCGCGCTTCAATACGGCCACGGTGTCGGGCTCTCGATTTGGGAGAAGCCGATCCTCTCGAGATTGACGTCCTTCGATCACCCCGAGGTCATCCTCGAAGGCATGGTCTTCGCGCTCGAAACATACTGGCCAGCAGCTGACGGATGGGGTGCCGCGCGGATCGAAGAAGAGGTCGTCGTCACGGCCACTGGCTGCGAGGTCATCACCAAGTTCCCCGCGGAAGAGCTCATGGTCGCTGGCAAGCGTTATTACACGATCGATGGCCCGCTGAACCTTCAGCGTGACTCCCAGTCACACCTCAACACCACCTGGGGCAGGGGAGAGGCGTGACGCCTGCTGGGCCTCAGGCCCGCGCGACCCTCGGTTTCCTCGGGCTCGGCTCGATGGGCTCGGGTATGGCAGGCAGACTCATCGAGTTCGGTCACGCAGTTCGGGTCTGGAATCGCTCGCCTGCGCCCGTCGCCGAACTTGTTGCCCTCGGTGCGGAGGCCGCTGCGAGCGTGGAAGACGCCCTGGCAGCAGACGTCTCCTTCAGTATGTTCGCGAACGACGCGGCGGCAGAGGCGGTGCTCACTGCCGAGGCTGTTAGCGCGGCCGAGGGGCACATCCATGTCAACATGGCATCGATCAGTCCGGAGGCCTCAACACGTCTCGCGGCACTTTTCGAGAAAGCCGGCGCCGGTTATGTCGCAGCACCCGTGCTCGGCAGGCCGGATGTCGCGGCGGCTGGGCAGCTCAACATTTTGGCCGCAGGAAAGAGCTCGACCATCGACGCGGTCGAGGGATACCTCGCCGAACTCGGCAAGAAGACCTGGCGCTTCGGTGAAACGCCCGGCGTGGCGAACGCGGTCAAGGTCTCGGTCAATTACAACATCATCCACGCCATGCAGGCCCTCGGCGAGACGATCGCGATGGTCGAACGGCTCGGGGTCGAACCCGCGCACTTCGTTGAGTTGCTCACCAGCAGCCTGTTCGGTGGGGTCGTGTACACCGGCTAC